>NZ_JBSFGK010000052.1:0-59439 GCF_053596495.1 Kitasatospora sp. NPDC001683 | reverse complement strand
GGAAGTCGGTCCGTCCGACTTCCCGCGCCGCGGCGTTCGCAGCTCAGGAGGCTCAGCGCGAGGCCCGCAGCTCCGGCAGCTCGATCAGCTCGGTCTCGTCCTCGGGCGTCAGGTCCACCACGGTCGGCCCGTCCTGCTCCGCGTCCTCGGAGCGGACCGGCTGCTCCTGCTGCGCGGGCCGCGCCTCCGACGCGCCCTCGCGAGCCTCCTGGGCCTCCTGGGCCTCCTGGGCCTCGGCCTTCGCCTTCGCGGCGACCGCCTCGTCGCCCACCACGTCCGCCAGGTCCGCGCGCTCCCCCAGCTCGGCGACGCTGCCCACCGCCGGCGCCGGAGCGGCCGCCCGGACCGCCGCACCCGTGCCGCGCCCGAAGAAGCTGAAGCCCTGTCCGCGCACCTGCCCGGACTGCGCCGGCCGCGGCCGCTGCCGCTCCGCCGGGGCCGGCGCGGCGGCCGGCGCGACCATGGCCCCGCCGAGCTGACCGACCGTCGCGGTGAGCGCCGGGCGCAGCGGCGTGGGCCGCACCGGCGTCCGGCCCGCCGGCGCAGGCGCCGGCGTGGGCACCGAGGGCGCCACCGGGGCCGGCACGGCCACCGGCTTGGGCGCGACAGCAGCCGACGCGGCAGGCGCGGCCGGGACAGCCGGCGCCCGCAGTGCGACCTCCGCGCCCGCCGTGCGCTCCCGCTGCGCCTCCCGCTCGGCGGCCCGTCGCTCCAGCAGCCGCAGCACGGACGCGGCGCGGACGAACGCGGCCGGGCTGGCCGGGTACTTGGGACGGCTCGCGGCGAGCGCCCGCTGGGCCGCCTCGGCCTCCTTCAGCGCCTGCTCGGCCACCGCGACGGCCCGCTCCCGCAGCAGCCGGGCGATCTCGGTCTCGGCCTTGGCCAGCCGCGACTTCTCCGCCGTCAGCCGGCGCCCGAACCGGGTGGCCCGCTCCTCGGCGACCTCCGCCGCGTACTCGGCCTCGGCCAGCTGCTCCTCGAACCGCTCCTCGGCCCGCATCCGCTGCGCGGCGGACACCTCGGCGGCCGCCCGGGCCGCCTTGTCCCGCTGGCGCAGCAGCACCGCGAAGCCGAGCGTGGCGATCAGTGCGGCGATGCCCACCGAGCGCACCAGGATGGTGTCCTGACTGAAAAGCAGAGCGGCCAGTGCGGCGACCAGCAGTACGCCGGCGGCGGTGGGGGGAAAGACCCGGCCGAGGACGGAGGAATGACGGTGGCGTCCGCGAGACATGCCAAGAAACTAGCGTGCGAATTGGGGGCGTGTCAGCCCAGGGTCCCCTTCCGCCCTTGACAGTGCGCAGTTTTTACCGCACGTGCCCGGCTTTTCACTCAAGATCACGAAAAGAGCCCTGCTCAGCGATGTCCCACCGGATCCGGGGGCGATCCGGGGGCGATCGGGGGCCCGTCAGTGGTGCGAGGCCGCCGGACCGCTCGGATCGTCGTGGTTCTCCGGCAGCTTGCACACGTGCTGCACCCAGAGCGCCGCCGCGATCACCGCGGCCCCCGCCAGCACCGCGAGCCCCGCGGTGACCGCCTGGTCCTTGCGGGCCGACACGTCCAGCTCGCCGAGCAGGTAGATCCCGGCCCCGGCGTAGATGCCGGTGACCACCGAGGAGACCAGCGCACTGGCCTGCCCGAGCACCACCGCCCGGGCCGCCAGCAGCGGGTCGACCCGCTTCGCGCCGGGCTGCCGCTCGCGCACCGCCTTCAGCCGGGACCGCAGCGAGAGCGCGGTCGCCAGCAGGATCACCGCCACCGCGGCCAGCACCACCGGCGCCGCGGCGGGCACGGCCGGCAGCGTGTCCAGGGAGGCCCAGAGCTTGGAGCCGGCCCAGGACAGCGCCGTCGTCGCGGCGGTGATGCCGATCAGCAGGCGGAGGCGAAGCAGCTTCACGCGGAGGAGGTCCTTCCCGAAGTACCAGAGCCGGCCGGCCGCCCGGTGGCCCGGTCCGGCGGCATCAGGCCACCGTACCGGGACCGGACGGGCGGACATCTACTCGTACGGCCGGGCCCCCTGGCCGAGTTCCCCGACCGACCGGCCGGCCCGGCAGTGGTGCCGGCCGGCCCGGCGCCACTGCGGCCCTACTCCGGCAGCGTCAGCCGGATGTCGTCGCGCCGCTTCACGCCCTGCGCGTCCGGGCCGCCGAGCGCCGCCAGCAGCGCGGCGACCTGCCCGTGCCCGGGCACCTCCGCCTCGGGCTGGGCGTCCAACCAGGGGGCGAGCACGAAGGCCCGCTCGTGCGAGCGCGGGTGCGGCAGCAGCAGCTGCGGGTCCTCGCTGACCACGCCCTCGTAGGCCAGGATGTCGACGTCCAGGGTGCGCGCACCCCAGCGGACCTCCCGGACCCGCCCGAAGGCGTCCTCGATCGCGTTGCCGCGCTCCAGCAGGTCCCGCGGCGGCAGCGAGGTGCGCAGCACCACGACCGCGTTGTAGTAGTTGGGCTGGTCCTCCGGGCCGCCGACGGCCTCGGTCTCGTAGACCGCGGAGACGGCCTTGATCTTCAGCCCTGGGGTGTCGGCGAGCGCGTCGACGGCACCCTGCAGGGTGTCCAGCCGGTTGCCCAGGTTGCTGCCGAGCGCGATCACCGCGCAGCGCTGGCTGTGCAGCGTGGTGTCGGCGGAGTCCACCCGGCTCTCCAGGTCGAACGCGTTCGGCTCGGCGATCGGGTCACTGCTGTTCATCGAAGAAGTCCCTCTGCATCGGAAACCAGGCGCGCGGTGGGGGTCATGCGCGGCCCCGGTGGATGGTCACGGTCACGTCATCGAACGGCACGGTGATCGGGGCGTCCGGCTTGTGCACGGTCACCTCGACCTCCTCGACCGCGTCGTGCTTCAGGCACTGGTCGGCGATCCGCTGCGCCAGGGTCTCGATCAGGTCGACCGGTTCCCCGGCGATGATCGCGGTGACCTCCTCGGCCACGATGCCGTAGTGCGCCGTGCGGGTGAGGTCGTCTCCGGACGCGGCGGGGCGGGTGTCCAGGTACAGCACGAGATCGACCACGAAGGTCTGGCCCTCGATGCGCTCGCGCTCGAAGACGCCGTGGTGGCCCCGGGCTCGCAGCCCCCGCAGGGTGACGCGGTCCAGCAAACGAATCACTGCTCCCAGTCGGACGGGCCCCGCCCGGAGAAAGGCATGGAACGGGCGGGGCGAAGGCGGGCAGCACGCCCGCCACTCCGTTTCGAATCTACCCGCGAGCGCGGACAACGCCTGACCGTCCTACCCGGCACGAACCGTCGCCACGCGCACCGGAATGGCGATTGACGTGAACGTTCGGTGACCACTCGGAAATTCCCCGGCAACCGCCCTGCGGAGATTTTCCGCAGCCCCCGGAATCAGTCCTCGTCGTCCTCGTCACCGCTGGTCAGAACGGGTGAACCGTGGTGCGACCAGAGCTTCCACCCGGCCGTGGTACGACGGAACAGATTGCTCGACACGACCTTTCCGCCGACCAGCGGACCGAGTTCCCCCTCCTCCTCCGCCTCGCCACCGGAGAGGATGTTCTCGGTGCACGTGACAAGGGCCACATCACCGTGGACCTCGGCCTCGACATCGGTCAGGAAGAACTGGATGTACTCCGTGTTCATCATGATCAGCATGTACGAGCGGGTCACCTGCGCCCGCCCGCGCAGCACCGGCCAGCCGGGGTGCACGCAGACCACGCCGCCCTTGTCGTCGGCGTGCTCGGGCCCCAGCCAGGCCTCCTCGACCGCCTCGACGTCCCCCCGCTCGAGCGCCTCGTAGAACGCCCGGTTCGCCGCGAGCACCGCCTCCAGGTCCACCTCCCGGGCCCTTCCGGCCGTCCCGCCGCTCAACCTGCCGTCACCTGTCACAGACCCTCCCTCACCCCAGCCGCGCCGCGCGCTGCCAGGCCGCGACCACGCGGACGGCGTCCGCCGTACCGGACACGTCGTGCACCCGTACCGCCCAGGCTCCGGCCTGGGCCGACAGCACCGAGACCGCGGCGGTCGCGTCGTCCCGCTCGCGGGCCGGGCGCAGCTCCCCGGTTTCCGGGTCGGCGAGCAGCGTACCCAGGAACCGCTTGCGCGAAGCCGCGACGAGGACGGGACGGCCGAGCGCGGTGAGCGCGTCCAGCCGGCCGAGCAGCGCCCAGTTGTGCTCGGCGGTCTTGGCGAAGCCGAGCCCCGGGTCGAGGATCAGTTGGTCCTCCTTGACCCCGGCGGCCAGCAGCGCCTCCATCCGCGCGGTCAGCTCGGCGACCACGTCCCGTACGACGTCGTCGTAGACGGCCAGCCGGTCCATGTCGGCGGACTGCCCGCGCCAGTGCATGACCACGAAGGGCGCGCCGGTCCCGGCGACCACCCGGGCCATCGCCGGGTCGGCGAGGCCGCCGGAGACGTCGTTGACGATCGCGGCGCCCGCCTCGACGGCCCGTTCGGCGACCGAGGCCCGCATGGTGTCGACGGACACCACCACCCCGGCGGCGGCCAGCTCGCGGACCACCGGCAGCACCCGGCGCAGTTCCTCCTCCTCGGGCACCCGCTGGGTCCCCGGCCGGGTGGACTCGCCGCCGACGTCCACCAGGTCCGCACCGCGGGCCCGCAGGGCCAGCCCGTGCGCGATCGCCCTGGCCGGGTCGAACCACAGCCCGCCGTCCGAGAAGGAGTCGGGCGTGACGTTGACCACGCCCATCACGGCGCAGCGGTCGAGCCGCGGCAGACCGGCCGGCAGGGAGAAGGACGGCGTATCGCTCATGTCCCCATTATCGAACGGGGCCCCCGCCGAGGATTCTCGGCGGGGGCCCCGGACGGGTTCGAGCTGCCTCAGGCGGCCTCGCCGACCTCGCGGGTCGACGGGACCGGCATCAGGCCCTCGCGCTGGCGCTTGCGGCCGAAGCGCGGCATGCCGAGGGTGATGAAGGCCTCCGCCTGCATCGCGGCGAAGCCGATCCGGGGCAGGTCCCGGGTGCTCGGGAAGACCAGGAAGCGCGGCTCCCACTCGGGCTGGAACTTGGCGTTGAACTTGTACAGCGACTCGATCTGGAACCAGCGCGACAGGAACACCAGCAGTCCGCGCCAGGCGCGCAGCACCGGGCCGGCGCCGATCCGCTCGCCGCGGGCCAGTGCCGAGCGGAACATCGCGAAGTTGAGCGACACCCGGCGGATGCCCAGGGCGCCCACCTCCTGCAGGGCGGCGACGATCAGCAGCTCGTTCAGGCCCGGGTCGGCGGCGCGGTCGCGGCGCATCAGCTCCAGCGAGATGCCGTCCGGCCCCCAGGGCACGAAGTGCAGCACGGCCTTCAGGTCGTCGCCGCTCTCGCCCTCCTCCGGGGCCTTGTGGGCGGTGACCACCACGCAGTCGTCGTCCAGCGGGTCGCCGAAGCGGCCCAGGGCCATCGAGAAGCCGCGCTCGGTGTCGGTGCCGCGCCAGCGGGCGGCGGCGTCGGCGATCCGGTACTTCTCCTCGGCGCTGAGCTCGGAGACCCGGCGGACCTTGCAGGAGTAGCCGTTGCGCTCGATCCGCTTGACCATCTGGCGGACGTTGCGCATGGCCCGGCCGGCGAGCGAGAAGGTGCTGGTGTCGACGATCGCCTCGTCGCCCAGCTCCAGCGCGTCCAGTCCCGCCTCGCGGGTCCAGACCTCGCCGCCGACCTCGCTGCAGCCCATCACGGCCGGCACCCAGGCGTGCTCACGGGCCTCGGCCATGAACACCTTGATCGCGCCGGGCCAGGCCTCGACGTCACCGACCGGGTCGCCGGAGGCGAGCATCACGCCGGAGACCACCCGGTAGGAGATCGCGGCCTTGCCGGTGGGCGAGAACAGCACGCTCTTGTCGCGGCGCAGCGCGAAGTAGCCGAGCGAGTCGCGCTCGCCGTGCCGCTTGAGCAGCTCGCGGACCTTCTCCTCGTCCTCGGCGGTGAGCTCCGGCTTCGGCTTGCCCGGGCGCAGCGCCAGGTAGGCGGTGGTGAAGGCGGTCAGCAGACCGAGGCCGCCGAGCAGGTAGGCGACTAGGTCGGACATCCGCTCGTTGGTGTAGCGGACCGGGCCCTCGAAGCCGAACAGTCCGTACCCGACGTGCTGCAGCCGCTCCAGCAGGGCCGGGTGACCGACCTCGTACCTGGTGCGGGTGCTCACGATCAGCAGGCCGAGCAGCACGCTGAGGGTGCCCATGACGACCAGGTTGACCACCGCGCCCCAGCGGGTGCGCGGGTCGGCCTTGGCGTAGAACTCGCGCTGGTGCACCAGCATCACGGCGAGGACCACCAGGGAGACGACCGCCGGGCCGACCTGGTGCCAGCGCACGATGTGCAGCGCGGCGCTGACCGGCAGCAGCACGCAGACCGCCCGCCAGGCCCGCCGCTTGCGGCGGCGCAGCGCGTGCGCCAGCGGCACCAGCAGGATGCCGACCATCAGCGTGCCGACCGCGGCCAGGCTGGTGGTGCCGCCCGGCAGCTGCCCGGCGAAGGTGTGCATCTTGGTGTGCCGGAGCTTGGGGAACACCGCGCTGGCGATGTCCAGCAGCCCGATCAGCAGGCAGGCGTAGCCGACCGCACCGGGGAGCCAGGCCCTCGGGACGGCGGCCGCCTGGTTGCGCAGCGTCTGCAGACCGCGCCGACGGCGCGGCGGCTGCTCGGGGCTCGGCTCAACGGACACGGGAACGCTCATGGAAGCTCAGCGTAGAGGCTGCGGTGCGGTGTCCGTTCACTCCGGGGGAGCACGTGTGATGGACCTTCATGCGTATTCCTTCATCAGGCAATGCGCATACCAAGGACCCGGAAACGGACGGTAATCCGGGGCCGTGGGCGCGCTGCGGGTTGAGCCGTGGTGGGAGCCGTGGGCCCGCCGCCGCGTGGCGGGGCGGGACCCTCCGGTACGCGTTACGTACGGTGGACGCCGCATTCTAGGGCGCCGGTTGCCCCCTGCCATCCCCCGCCCTCCCGAGCCGGCCCGGGCGCCCGGACGGCCTAGCTGCGGTGGCCTGGCCTGACGGTCCGCCAGACGATGAAGCCTGCCCCGACAGCGTCCCACCGGAAGGCCGACGGCATGGAACTGACCAGCGAAGCGCTGGTGAACTCGCTGCTCGCACTCGGGGCCGCGGCCCTCGTCACCACCCTGTGGATCTGGCCCCGGCTGGCCAGGCAACGTCCGCTCGCGGTGCTCGGCCGGATCGGCCTGCTGACAGTCGTTCAAGTCTCGATCCTCGCGGTGCTGGCGCTGTCGGTGAACAACTCCTTCGGGTTCTACACCTCCTGGGACGACCTGCTCAACCCCGGTGGCGCGAAACTCGCGCTGACCAGCAACGAGAACCACAAGGGCGGTACACCGGTCTCCGACCAACTGGTCCAGCCGACCAACGAGGGCGGCCTGGAGAGCGTCTCCAACCTGCCCAAGGGCGCGCCGGAGGAGGTCGGGAAGATCGAGTCGGTCCGGGTCAACGGCAAGGAGACCGGTTTCTCCGACCAGATGTTCGTCTACCTGCCGCCCGAGTACTTCGACCCGAAGTTCGCCCTGGTCCGCTTCCCCGTCCTGCTGGTCCTGGCCGGCTACCCGGGCACCGCGCTGAACCTGCTCAAGGAGCTGCCCGTGGTGCAGACCGCGGTCGAGCTGCAGCACTCCGGCAAGATGCCGCCCACCGTCCTGGTCCTGGCCCGCCCCGCGGTGGCCCCGGCCCGGGACACCGAGTGCGTGGACGTCCCCGGCGGGCCGCGCACCGAGACCTGGTTCGTCAAGGACGTGCCCGAGGCGCTGCACAGCGCGTACCGGCTCGGCCGCTCGGCCGGCTCCTGGGGCCTGCTCGGCTACTCCACCGGCGGCAGCTGCTCGATGCGGCTGTCGATGCGCTTCCCGAACGTCTACGGCAGCGCCGCCGGCCTGCACGGCGACTTCGCGGTGCGCCAGGACCAGTACACCGGCGGTGACCTCTTCAACGGCGACAAGGCGCTGGCGCAGCAGTACGACCTGGGCTGGCGGCTGCAGAACCTCCCGGCCCCGCAGCTCAACCTGCTGGTGGTCTCCACCCGCAAGGAGTCGGACTACCCGCAGACCGCCCAGTTCGTCGACCAGGCCACCCAGGTCGCGGCGGCCAATCCGCAGTTCAAGGTGGAGTCGCTCTACCTGGACGACGGCGGGCACAACTTCGACAGCTGGACCAAGGAGCTGCCCGCCTCGCTCGAGTGGCTGGGTTCCCACCTGGGGTAGCGAGCGGGTGATTACCCGCCGGTCGGCCCGTCCGGCCGGCGGTTCGGGGGGACGTATCGCGACCGCCGCCCGACCCTCCGGCGGGCGCCGCCCCGGATCCGCGCAGGAGGCGCCGTGCTGAGCACCAGATCGCTCTTCAACGAGATCTACCGGAACGACCAGGCGTACCAGCTGTTCTGCAGCATCGCGGCCGGCGGCGAGGACCAGGGCGGCTGGGAGAACGAGCGGATCACCGCCCTCACCCGGGATCCGGTGCTCGCCCCGAAGATCGCCCGGCACGGCGCGGACGAGCGCAAGCACGGCCGGATCTTCACCCAGCTGCTGAACAAGCGCGGCCTGCCCAAGGTGCCCGTCCCGGACGAGGCCGACTACTGCATGCTGCTGGAGCGCCAGGGCGTCGGCCTCTCCCACGAGCGGCTGAGGAGCGACGCCCCGCTGACCGACCGGGAGATCATCACCTACCTGGCGCACAGCCGGGTCACCGAGCAGCGCGCCGCCGAGCAGATGCGCCAGCTGGTCAGGGTGTACGGGGACAACCCGGAGCTCTGCCGGGCGATGCGGATGATCTCCGCCGACGAGGACGACCACCTCGCGTACTGCCACGAGGAGCTGCTGCGGCTGACCGCCGAGGGCCACGGCGCGTACATCCGGCACGCCCTGGAGGCCAGCGCCCGCGGCGAGATCCGCACCCACCGGGACGTCGGGCTGGCGGTCTCCGCCCGGATGGCGCGGATCCTGCGCTGGCCGCGCTGGCAGCTGGCCGTGATCAACCTCGGGGTGCACGCGCTGTACCTGTACGACCTGGCCTTCGGCTGGCGCCGGATGGTCTCGCTGCGGATGCCGGAGCGCCGCAACGCACTGGGCACCCCGGCTCCGCCGCACGCGGAGCACGAAGTGCCCTGAGTCGTGGCCGCTACCTACCGGTGCCGCTACCTACCGATGATGAGGCTCATCGCCTCGGCCCGGGTGGCCGGGTCGCGCAGCTGGCCGCGCACGCAGGAGGTGATGGTCTTGGCGCCGGGCTTGCGGATGCCGCGCATCGACATGCACATGTGCTCGCACTCGACCACGACGATCGCCCCGCGCGGCTCCAGGATCCGCATCAGCGCGTCGGCCACCTGGCTGGTCAGCCGTTCCTGCACCTGCGGGCGGCGGGCGTAGACGTCGACCAGCCGGGCGAGCTTGGACAGCCCGGTGATCTTGCCGCTGGTGGACGGGATGTACCCGACGTGCGCCACGCCGCGGAACGGCACCAGGTGGTGTTCGCAGACCGAGGTCAGCTCGATGTCCTTGACCAGCACCATCTCGTCGTGGCCGAGGTCGAAGGTGGTGGTCAGGACGTCCTCGGGCTCCTGCCACAGGCCCGCGAATATCTCCTTGTAGGCCCGCGCGACCCGGGCCGGGGTCTCCAGCAGGCCCTCGCGGTCAGGGTCCTCCCCGACGGCGAGCAGCAGCTCGCGGATGGCGTTCTCGGCCCGCTTCTGGTCGAAGATCCCGACGGCGGGCGGACCGTCGAGCGTCACCGGGTCGATCATGCGGGCCTCGCTTACGTGTGGGAAGACTCTGGCTGAACAGCACGGATGCCGCGCCTCCAGGGTACAAACCCTGGAAACGCGGCATCCATTCCGCAGTGGGTTCCCCCGCGGGGGCCCGGTCAGCCCTCGACCGGCGGCTCGGTGGCCGGCAGCGGCGGGAGCTTCACGACGTCGACCGGAGCGGTGTCGGTGGCGACGGCGCCGTTGGTGAGCGCCAGTTCCTTCGGCGACTGCACCGGCGGCCGGGTGGACGGCGTGCGGCGGGCGGAGCCCGTCCAGGCCGGCCGGGCCGGGCGCTTGACGACCGGGGCGAAGATCTCGGCGATCTGCTCCTTGTTCAGGGTCTCCTTCTCCAGGAGCTCCAGGACCAGGTTGTCGAGCACGTCGCGGTTCTCGACCAGGATCTCCCAGGCCTCGTTGTGCGCGCTCTCGATGAGCTTCTTGACCTCTTCGTCGACCAGCCCGGCGACCTCTTCCGAGTAGTCGCGCTGGTGACCCATCTCACGGCCCAGGAACGGCTCCGAGTTGTCGGTGCCGAACTTGATCGCGCCCAGGCGCTCGGTCATGCCGTACTGGGTGACCATGGCCCGCGCCGTGGCGGTGGCCTTCTCGATGTCGTTCGAGGCACCGGTGGTCGGGTCGTGGAAGACCAGCTCCTCCGCCGCGCGCCCGCCCAGCATGTAGGCCAGCTGGTCGAGCATCTCGTTGCGCGTGGTGGAGTACTTGTCCTCGTCCGGCAGCACCATGGTGTAGCCGAGGGCCCGGCCGCGGGACAGGATGGTGATCTTGTGCACCGGGTCGCTGTACTGGCAGGCCGCCGCGACCAGGGCGTGACCGCCCTCGTGGTACGCGGTGATCTTCTTCTCCTTGTCGGACATGATCCGCGTGCGCTTCTGCGGACCGGCCACGACGCGGTCGATCGCCTCGTCCAGGATGCCGTTGTCGATCAGCTTCTTGTCCGAGCGGGCGGTCAGCAGCGCGGCCTCGTTGAGCACGTTCGACAGGTCGGCGCCGGTGAAGCCGGGAGTGCGCTTGGCGACGGCCGACATGTCGACGTCGGGCGCGATCGGCTTGCCCTTCTGGTGCACCTTGAGGATGTCCAGACGGCCCTGGAGGTCGGGGCGCTCCACCGCGATCTGGCGGTCGAAGCGGCCCGGGCGCAGCAGCGCCGGGTCCAGGATGTCGGGCCGGTTGGTCGCGGCGATCAGGATCACGCCGCCCTTGACGTCGAAGCCGTCCATCTCGACCAGCAGCTGGTTGAGGGTCTGCTCGCGCTCGTCGTGGCCACCGCCGAGACCCGCACCGCGGTGCCGGCCGACGGCGTCGATCTCGTCGACGAAGACGATCGCCGGGGCGTTCGCCTTGGCCTGCTCGAACAGGTCGCGGACGCGGCTGGCGCCGACACCGACGAACATCTCGACGAAGTCCGAACCGGAGATGGAGTAGAACGGCACCCCGGCCTCGCCCGCGACGGCACGCGCCAGCAGGGTCTTGCCGGTACCGGGCGGGCCGTAGAGCAGCACGCCCTTGGGGATCTTGGCGCCGACGGCCTGGAACTTGGCCGGCTCCTGCAGGAACTCCTTGATCTCGTGGAGCTCCTCGACCGCCTCGTCCGCGCCGGCGACGTCGGCGAAGGTGGTCTTCGGGGTGTCCTTGGTGAGCAGCTTGGCCTTCGACTTGCCGAACTGCATGACGCGCGAGCCGCCGCCCTGCATCTGGTTCATCAGGAACAGGAAGACCAGGACGATGATCACGATCGGCAGCATCGACAGCAGCAGGCTGACGAAGGTGCTCTGCTTCTCGGGGCTGACGGTGTAGCCCTCGGTGAGGGAGCTGCTCCTGTCGTTCATCTGCGACTGCAGCTTGTCGGCGATCGCGACGCCCTGGTCACCGATGTACGAGGCCTGGAACTTGCTGCCGGACGGGGCCTTGCCCGTGCCGGCGGGGGACAGCGTGGCGCCGTCCTTCAGTTGGATCTTGATCGTGTTCGAGTCACCAGTGGTGATCTGCGCCGACTTGACGTTGTGCGCGTCGATCGCCGCGACGACCTGACCGGTGTCCACCGTCTTGTAGCCGTTCGAGTCCGAAACGACCTGCATCAGTACGATGACGGCGAGGACGGCCAGCACGATCCACATGATCGGCGCACGGAAGTATCGCTTGACGTCCATCCATGCGGGGCGTTGCCGCCCCGTCCCTCCTGCCACTCAACGGCGCCGTGGGGCTGTGGGCCGCGGCGCATCCGGTCGGTGCTCATGTGAAGAGCGGTTTATTGGACCGTACCGCAGTCGGACCCACCGATGGCGGGAGCACGGCGACACGGCTGTGGTTCTTTGTCCCCCGGTCCAACGGGCGGGAACGACCTACTGTTCCCGCCCATAGCCCGAACGGGACCCTCAGCCGCCGTAGACGTGCGGGGCGAGGGTGCCGATGAAGGGCAGGTTACGCAGCTTCTCCGCGTAGTCCAGGCCGTAGCCGACCACGAACTCGTTCGGGATGTCGAACCCGACGTACTTCACGTCGATCTCGACCTTGGCCGCGTCCGGCTTGCGGAGCAGCGTGCAGACCTCGAGCGAGGCCGGACCGCGCGAACCCAGGTTGCCCAGCAGCCAGGACAGCGTCAGACCGGAGTCGATGATGTCCTCGACGATCAGGACGTCCCGGCCGGCGATGTCGGTGTCCAGGTCCTTGAGGATGCGCACCACACCGGAGGACTTGGTGCCCATGCCGTACGAGGAGACGGCCATCCAGTCCATGGTGACCTGCGAGTGCAGGGCCCGGGCGAGGTCGGCCATGACCATCACGGCCCCCTTGAGGACGCCGACGATCAGCAGGTCCTTGCCTGCGTAGTCCCGGTCGATGCGCTCGGCCAGCTCCTGGAGCTTGGCGTCGATCTCGTCCTTGCTGATGAGCACCTTCGCGAGGTCAGCGCCCATGTCGTTCTGGTCCACCGGGGATACGTCCTCAAACGTTCGGGGTCTGTGTGGCCGGCGGCCTGCTCCCCCGGGACATGCCTCGCCCCTCAGTCGCCCTGCCGCCGAAAGACCAGCGTGCCACACCTGCGGGTGGCCTCGACGCCCCCGGGTAGGTGCAGCGGCCCCTGGCCGCGCCATCCGGTGACCAGCAGGTCCACCGCCTCCAGGTGCCGCGCGAACAGGTCCCCGGCCGGACAGCCCGCGCGCAGCGCGGCCCGGCGCAGCACCCGGCGCCGTACGGCGGGCGGCAGTTCGGCCAGTTTCACGGCGTCCAGGGCGCCCTCGCCCGTACGGAGGTCGCGTTCGGCCAGGGAGGCCCACTGGTCGAGGGCGTCGGCGTCGTCGCGGAACAGCCGGGCGGTACGGGCCAGCGCCTCCACCACGCCACCGCCCAGGTGCTTCTCCAGCACCGGCAGCACCTCGTGGCGGACCCGGGAGCGGGTGTAGGCGGGATCACAGTTGTGCGGGTCGTCCCAGACCGGGATCGCCTGGGCGGAGCAGGCCTGCCGGGTGGCCGCCCGGTCCAGCTCCAGCAGCGGGCGGCGGTAGCGCCCCTTCTGGGCCGGCATCCCGGCCAGCGAACGGGAGCCGGAGCCGCGGGCCAGGCCCAGCAGCACGGTCTCGGCCTGGTCGTCCCGGGTGTGGCCGAGCAGCACGGCGATCGCGCCGTGGCGCTCGGCGGCCTCGTCCAGGGCGGCGTAGCGGGCGTCCCGGGCGGCGGCCTCCGGGCCGCCGGAGCGGCCGACCCGCACCGGGACCACCTCGACCGGGTCCAGGCCCAGCGAGCGCAGCCGCTCGGCCACCTGGGCGGCGCGGTCGGCGGAACCGGGCTGCAGGCCGTGGTCGACGGTGACGGCGCCGACCCGCAGGCCGATCTTGGGGGCCTCGAAGGCGGCGGCGATGGCCAGCGCCATCGAGTCCGCGCCGCCGCTGACGGCGACCAGGACCAGCGGCGAGCCGGGGGCGGCCGGGGTGCGGGGCAGCCCGGAGGGGTGGCGGGCGGCGTTGCCGATCAGGGTGGTGCCGACGGCGGCACCCACCAGCGGCGCCCCGGCGGGGCGCTCGCGGGGCTCGCGCACGGGCGCGGTGAAGGTGGTACCGGCCTCGGCGGCGAGGTCGGTGAGCGTACGGCGAACGGCCAGGCGTATCGCGGCGACGGCGGGGTGAGGGCCCACGGCGGACGACTCCTCGAGGGAGGGGGACAGGACTGCGGCGGGCGGCCGGGACCGCGCACTGCATGAGCGCCGCGTTACCGGGCGCTCACAGATGGTGGCAGAAAGTGGCGACCCGCTACGCCACCCGCGCCACCGGTACGACCACCGTCCCACGTTCGGGTGAATGGAGAAACGTATCTTCACCCACCATCTGCCCGATTGGACCACTCGTACGAGCGGGTTTGACCGCCACCGACCGGCAGCGGTCCCGCCACGCGCCGGAACCGCCCGCCCGGCGCCGCCCGCCCGGCGCCGCCCGCCCGGCGCCGTCCAACGGCCCCGGCAGGCCCCGGCGCCGCTCAGCGGCCGACCCGGGCGAGCCAGGCGGCCGGGTCGTGGATCTCGTCCTTGGTCGGCAGGGTGTTCGGGGACGTCCACACCCGGTTGAAGCCCTCCATGCCGAGCTGCTCCACCACGGCCCGCACGAACACCGCGCCGTCCTGGTACTGGCGCAGCTTGGCGTCCATGCCGAGCAGCCGGCGCAGCACCAGGTCGAGCCGGTTCGCCCCGCGATCACGGCGCTGCTGGAACTTCTCCCGGATCTCCGCGACCGTCGGCACCACGGCCGGGCCGACACCGTCCATCACCACGTCCGCGTGGCCCTCCAGCAGCGACATCACCGCCGTCAGCCGGCCGAGGATCTCGCGCTGCGCGGGCGACTGGACGATCTCCAGCAGGTTCCCCGCGGAAACGCCCTCCCGGCGCTCCCGGCTGCCCGCCCCCGGCAGCCCGGCCCCCAGCGAACCCGCCGCGTCGCGCAGCCGGTCCAGCAGCGCGCCCGGGTCGACGTCCGTCTCGGCCAGGAAGGACTGCACCTCGGACTGGATGTGGTCGCGCAGCCACGGCACCGCGGTGAACTGCGTCCGGTGCGTCTCCTCGTGCAGGCAGACCCAGAGCCGGAAGTCCGACGGGTCGACGTCCAGCTCGCGCTCGACGTGCACGATGTTCGGCGCCACCAGCAGCAGCCGGCCCGGGCCCGGCCCCTCCGGGCCCAACCGCGGCTTCTCGAACAGCGCCGCCGGACTGTCCGGCGGCTCCAGCGACGGCTCGGCCGGGGCGAAGGTCTCGTACTGGCCCAGCACCTTGGTCGCCAGGAACGCCAGCAGCGCCCCGACCTCGATCCCGGTCGCCTTCTCCCCCACCGCACCGAACACGCCCGCGGCCGCGCTGTTCGCCCGCCGTGCCTGCAGCTTCTCCACCAGCGGCTGGACGACCGTCCGGAAGCCCGCCACGTTCGCCCGCACCCACCCCGGACGGTCCACCACCAGCACCGGCGTGGAGGTGGCCGCGGTCAGACTGCTCGACCGCATCCCGGTGAACGCCCGCACGTGCTCCTCGGCCTCCAGCGCGTGCCGGCGCAGCTCGGCGACCACCGCCGCCGCCTCCGCCCGGCTCACCTCCGGCCCCGGCCGCACCAGCCTGGTCGCGGTTGCGACCGCGAGATTCCAGTCGACCATGTCAGCCCCGCCACTCGCGCTCGTCATGCCCTCACCGTACGTGCTCCCCACCACCAACGGCAGCCACCCACCACCAACACCCTGCCCGCCCCCGAACCCCCTCGAACCCACCACCGACACCTCCCTCGGAGCGGCGGTCGAGGACCCGACGGGCACCACCGGCACGGGCCCGAAACCCCGGGCCCCGCCCGGCCGAACCGGGCGACGACAGCGAACGCCAGAGGCACGACCAGCACCGCCCGGCCCCTCCTCTCCCACCACCCCGGTCGCCCCTTGGCGGCCGGGCGGCTACAGCCGACGAGGGTCGGCAAGGGCCGCGCAGCACGGCAGTTGCCGACGCCGTGGCGGCCGGAACACCGGGTGGGCCGCAGGCCGCGCCGGGGCGGAGACCTTCCGACGGCGCGAACGGTTCGGCGCTCCAGCGGCTCGCTCCCCCACCCGTCCGCGGGCACGGGCCTGGCATCACAGGCGTCGGGCCGGAACGGCGATTGAGGCCATCGCCCGGCCGCAGCGGAGTCGACCGGGTGGCTGCCACCCCCTCACTTCCCTGCCGCACGCCCCCACGGCGGCGGCAGGGGCGGGAGGCTCCTCACCGCGGGCGAGAACGTCGAGAAGAGGCGACAAGGAGTCACCCACGGCGCCGGGGCGGGGCGTTGCCGACGTCGCCGCCGTCGGGGCGCGACGGCGGCGGGCCGGGGTGGGTCAGTGGCAGCCGCAGGAGGCGAGGTGGGCCGCGATGCGGTCCATGGCGGCGCGGGTGGTGTCGGCCGGGGTGGTGGAGGGGGTGCGGGACATCACGGCGAAGGTGAGGAGGCGGCCGTCGGCATCGACGACGGTGCCGGCGAGGGTGTTGACGCCGCTGAGGCTGCCGGTCTTGGCGCGGATCAGGCCGGCCGCGTCGGCGGCGCCGGAACCGGAGCCGTAGCGCTTGTTGAGGGTGCCGGTGAAGCCCGCTATCGGCAGGCCGGTGAGGACCGGGCGCAGGGCGGGGTGCTGGTCGGAGGCGGCCAGGGCGAGGAGCCGGACCAGGACGGCGGGCGGGATCTGGTTGCCCAAGTGCAGGCCGCTGCCGTCGTTGAGGACCACCCCGGTCATCGGCACGCCGAGCTTGGTGAGCTCCTGGGTGACGGCGGTCGCCGCGCCCTCGAAGCTGACCGGCTGGTGCGCGGCGAGGGCGACCTGACGGGCGATCGCCTCGGCGATCTGGTTGTCGGAGGTGGTCAGCAGGCGCTCGATCAGCCGGGCGACCGTCGGTGAGTCGACCTTGCCGAGGACGGGGGCGTCGGCGGCGGCCGGGGCGGCGGCCGGCCCGGCCTTGCCGTCGACGGTGATGCCCTGGGCGGCGAGCAGCCGGACGAAGGCCGTGGCGGCCGTGGCGGCCGGGTCGGCGAACCGGTCCGGGGCCTCCTCGCGGCTCCTGGGGTCGATCTTGGCCTCGTCCACCATCAGCGGGACGACCGGGGCGATGTTCTGGTTGTCGGGGTTCGTCCTGTGCAGCGGGTTGCCGGAGTACAGCGACAGGTCGTAGTCCAGCTTGACCGTGCTGGTACCGGCCGCCTTGAGCGCGGCCGCGGTCTGCTGGGCGAGCGCCTCCAGCGAGGCGGGGGCGGTGTCGGCGTCGGCGGGCTGGCCGCCGATCTGCACCTGGTCGATGGGCAGCGCGGTGAGCGTCGGGTCCCCGCCGCCGACCAGGGTGATGGTGCCCGGGGTCGCGCCGCGGACCACCCGGGTGGTGAGCCGGGTGTCGCCGGGTATAAGGGACAAAGCCGCGATCGAGGTGGCCAGCTTGGTGGTGGAGGCCGGGGTGGCCGGGGTGTTCTCCCCGGAGCCGTACAGGAGTTGGCCACCGGCGGCGTCCGCGACGGCGATGGTCACGGTGCCCAGGTTCTTGTCGGAGAGATAGGGGGCGAGCGCCTGCTGGAGGCCCTGCGCGGTGGGGACGGCGACTTCCGGGCCGCTCTCGGCGGCGGCCAGCACGGCGTCCGTCGCGGGCCCCGGGGGCGCGGCCGGCGAACCGGCGCCGCCGGGCGTGGCGGCGGGCTGCTCGGCCCGCCGGCCGGGCCCGCCGGGGCTCTGGCTCGGACCGGGCTTGCCCTTGCCGTGGTCATCCTTGCGGCCGTCCCGGCCTTCCCGACCGCCCTGGTCGCCCTGGTCGCCCTGGTCGCCCTGCGCCTTGGCGTCCTCGCCCTGCCCCGCGCTGTGTCCCCCCGGAGTGGAGGACGGCTGCGCGTACGCACCGCCCGCTCCCAGCACCGTTCCGACGACCAGCACGGCCGCTCCGAACAGTCCGGCGGCCGTCCCCCTGCGACGGCGCGCCGCCCCTCCCCCTGCTCCCACCGACCGGCCCCTTTCCCGAGCACTCACTCCCGTAGGAGACACTTGGATTCTGTCAGTCCCTACCTTGGAGGAACCGTTGGAGTTCGACGTCCTTATCGAAATCCCGAAGGGCTCTCGTAACAAGTACGAGGTCGACCACGAGACCGGCCGTCTGCGGCTCGACCGGATGCTCTTCACCTCGACCCGCTACCCGGCCGACTACGGCTACGTCGAGGGCACGCTCGGCGAGGACGGCGACCCGCTGGACGCCCTGGTCATCCTGGACGAGCCGACCTTCCCGGGCTGCCTCATCAAGTGCCGCGCCATCGGCATGTTCCACATGACCGACGAGGCCGGCGGCGACGACAAGCTGCTGTGCGTCCCGGCGACCGACCCGCGCTGGGAGCACCTGCGCGACATCCACCACGTGTCGGAGTTCGACCGCCTGGAGATCCAGCACTTCTTCGAGGTCTACAAGGACCTGGAGCCGGGCAAGTCGGTCGAGGGCGCCAACTGGGTCGGCCGCGCCGAGGCCGAGGCCGAGGTCACCGCTTCGATCAAGCGCCTCGCGGAGCAGGGCGGCCACTGAGCCGTCGTTCCGATCTCGTTCGTTCCTCGTCCGTTCGGGGCAGCTCGGGGTAGGTCGGGGTAGGTCGGGACAGCCTGGGGCCGGGGCCGCGGATTCTTCCGCGGCCCCGGCCCCTGTCGTTCCCGGGAGGCGCTCAGTCCTCCAGTCGGAAGCCGACCTTGATGCACACCTGGTAGTGCTTGATCCGGCCGTCCTCCAGGTGGCCCCGGACCTGCGAGACCTCGAACCAGTCGAGGTTGCGCAGCGTCCGGGAGGCCCGTTCCACCCCGTTGCGGATCGCGGCGTCGACGCTCTCGGTCGAGGACCCGACGATCTCGGTCACCCGGTACACGTGGTCGGTCATGGCGGACTCCCTCAGCTGTGCGACGGCCCCCGGTCCACCGTGCACCGCGCCGGGGCCGCCCGCACTCCGACGGCGTCCGCGGGAGCCGCACGGAGCCGCTAGAAGGCCGCCCGGACCTCGCCGACCGGGGCGCCGCCGCCGAGCAGCGGGGCCGCGCCGATCCGCTCGACGGTGTCGTCCGCGCCGGTCACGCCGAGCCGGCGCAGCGCGGCCGCCAGCACCGGGCCACGGGCCCGCTCCGCGCCGTCGTCGATCTTGAAGGCGAGCGCCCGCCCGTCCGGCAGCGCGACCACCTGGACGGCCTCGGCGCCCATCTTGGACAGCGCGCCCGGGACGGCCCGCATCAGCCAGGTGTCGGCCCGGCGGGTGCCGGCCACGTACTCGGGGTGGGCGCGCATGGCGTCGGCCACCCGGCGCTGCGCGGTGCCCTCGGCGGCCAGCACCAGGCTGCGGTAGCCGCGGGCCAGGCCGGTCAGGGTGACGGCCAGCAGCGGGGCGCCGCAGCCGTCCACGCCGGTGTGCACGGGGGTCTCGCCGGTGCCCTCCGCGAGGGCCTCGCGGGCCAGCTCCTGGATCGGGTGCGCCGGGTCGAGGTAGCTCCCGGTGTCCCAGCCGTTGGCGACGCAGGCGGCCAGCCAGCCGGCGTGCTTGCCGGAGCAGTCCATCAGGATCGGGGCGCGCCGCCCGCCGGCGCCGAGCAGCAGCTCCGCCTCGGTCTCGTCCAGCGGCAGGTCGGCCGGGGTGCGCAGGGCCGATTCGTCGAGGCCGGCGGAGCCCAGGATGGTCCGGACGCCGTCGAGGTGAAACGATTCAGCGGAGTGGCTGGAGGCCGCCAGCGCCAGCAGCTCGCCCTCGATCGCCAGCCCGGCCCGCAGCGTGGCCACCGCCTGGAACGGCTTGGCCGTCGAGCGTGGGAAGACCGGCGCGTCGGGGTCACCGAGCGCGAACTCCACCGAGCCGTCGGCGGCGAGCAGGACCAGGGAACCGTGGTGGCGGCCCTCGGTGAAGCCCGAGCGTATGACCTCGGCGAGCACGGGCGGGTGGGCGGACTGGGACATCGGGGAGCCTTCCGGGGGCAAGGGTGGGCCGGGGGGAAGCCGGACCCAACCGCGCCCCCGACGACTCACCCGGTCAGAGCGGCCTCTCCGAGAGCAGGTCGTCGACCCGTGCTTCCCCATCACGGTACCTGCGGGTGATCTCGGCATTGCAACCGTCGGCCGTCCGCAACAGCCGCTGGCGCCGTCCGGACACCTCGCGCTCGTGCGCGCGCAGCCGCTCCAGGGCGGCCAGCAGCTCCTCGGCCGGGTGCGCGGCGAGGTCGGCGAGCTGGACGTCGCCCATCAGCGCGTCCGCCTCCAGCTGGGACTCCTGGGTGCGCGGCGGGCCGAGGGTGACGTGCCGGGCCGAGCGCCGCACGGTGGAGGGCGCGTCGGTCAGGATGGCCGGCAGCCGGTCCAGCAGGTCACCGCCGGGCTCCCCGCCGGCCGCCGGGGCGCTGTGGCCGTCTGCCCGGGCCGGGTGGGCGGGGCCGCCGCCGGGGCGCCGGTCGAGCTCGGCGCGCAGGATGTCCATCCGCCCGTGCAGCAGCCGCCGCAGGTAGGACAGGTCGGCCTCCTGCTCCAGGGTCTCCCGGCGCAGGATCCGCAGCTGGTCCAGGCCCAGCCGCTCCAGGTCGGGCTCACCGTCCGGGCCCGCCGCCCGGGAGGGGGCCCCGGGGGCCTGCGCCACCTGCCCGGATCGGTTCCACGCCGCGCCGCTCGCGTCCATCATCCAGCCCACCTGCCGTCGTCCGATCCCGCCCGCTCGCGGCACCCCGTCCCTGCCGCCGGTCCGGCCCGTCCCCCGACGGGCCCGCGCGTCCCGTCCGTTGGCACGCCCGGGGCCCCCGAAGGGTTCCGTTCCCCGGCCGGGACCACCCACCGGGGCGACCCCGACAGAACGCCTGACCTACCGGCTCGACCGCCCGGCCGAACCCCGGCCCGGTGCGGCGGACCTTCAGGCGCGCCGGGCCCTTCGTACGGTCCCCCAGCGTGCCACCCCACCCGGCGCGCGCGCACCGCCCGTGCACCCGAACGGCCCCCTGGCGAACGGGGGTGGCTGATATGACCGGGGCTTTCCACAGGAAGAGCGGCGCCCGATTCCGCGCAGGCGCGCGCTGCACGGCGTGCACCACCCTTTCGCGCGCCCCCGTGTGCGCCCCCTGGTGTGCCCCTCGGACGTGCCCTCGGGCTGTGCCCCTCGCACGCGCTCCGGACCCCGGCCCCGGTGCCCCGCCGGGTCGCACGGCGCTCCGGCACAATGGCGGCATGCGAGCAGTGGTGCAGCGAGTGACCGAGGCCCGGGTGACCGTGGCCGGAGAGACCGTCGGCGCGATCGAGGGGCCCGGTCTGTGCGTCCTGGTCGGCGTGACCCACGAGGACACCCCGGCCAAGGCGGCCCAACTGGCCCGCAAGCTCTGGACGCTGCGGATCCTGCCGCCCTCCCCCCGAGCCGAAGGCCGCGCCGACGCCGAAAGCGGGAGCGCCGGAGCGACGACCGTCGGCGTCGGATCCGGAGCGGCCGGAGGCGAGCGGGGGAGTAACAGCGTGGAGCAGAGTTGCTCCGACATCGGCGGCCCGCTGCTGGTGATCAGCCAGTTCACGCTCTACGGCGACGCCCGCAAGGGCCGCCGCCCCACCTGGACCGCGGCCGCCCCCGGGCCGGTCGCCGAGCCGCTGGTGGACGAGGTGGTCGCCCAACTGCGCGCGCTCGGAGCCAAGGTGGAGACGGGCCGGTTCGGCGCCGACATGCGGGTGGCGCTGGTGAACGACGGCCCGTTCACCGTCCTGGTCGAGGTCTGAGGGCCCCGATCACTGCGGGACGATCACGTCCTGGGTGCCCGGCACCGTTCCGGCCAGCAGCACCGCGTCCACCGGGACGTTCCGCTTGACGATCGCCAGTGCGATCGGCCCCAGCTCGTGGTGCCGGGCCGAGGAGGTCACGAAGCCCAGCGCCCGCCCGTCCGGGTCGGAGGCCAGCCGCACCTCGGTGCCGTGCGGGGGCAGCGACTCCTCGGTGCCGTCCAGGTGCAGGAAGACCAGCCGGCGCGGCGGGCGGCCCAGGTTGTGCACCCGGGCGACGGTCTCCTGACCGCGGTAACAGCCCTTCTGCAGGTGGACGGCGGTGCTCAGCCAGTCCACCTCGTGCGGGATGGTCCGGTGGTCGGTCTCGAAGCCGAGCCGGGGCCGGTGGCCCTCGATTCGCAGCGCCTCGTACGCCCAGACCCCGGCCGCCGGGCCGTACCCGGCGGTCAGCTCCGCCAGTTCGGCGCGAGGCACGAACAGGTCGCGCCCGTAGGGGAGTTCGCGGACGGCGGCGGCGCCCTCGACGGAGCCGGTGGAGCCGGCCGGCAGGTGGACCACGGCGTAGTCGGCGGTCGCGTCGGCGACCTCCACCCGGTAGAAGAACTTCATGCTCTCCAGGTAGGCCACCAGCGCCTGCTGGGTGCCCGGCTCGACGTGGGCCCAGGTGGTGGTGCCGTCGTCGACCAGGTAGAGCGCGTGCTCGACGTGCCCGTTCGGGGAGAGCACCAGCGCCTCGGTGGCGTGCTGCGGCTCCAGCTGGCTCACGTGCTGGGTGAGCAGCAGGTGCAGCCAGGAGAGGCGGTCGGCGCCGGTGACGGTGACCACGCCGCGGTGCGAGAGGTCGACGAAGCCGGTGCCCCTCGACAGGTTCCGCTGCTCGCGGAAGATGTCGCCGTAGTGGGCGGCGACGCCCTCGTCGGCCCCCTCGGCGGGGACGGCTCCGGGCAGGGCAAGCAGCGGACTCTTCACACCGGTCATACCGGCCAGCTTACGACCGGTCGTCCGCCCGCTCCGCGGTGCAGTCGGCGCAGCGGCCGAAGATGGCGAAGTGCTTGAGATCGGTGTCGAAACCGTGCTCCTCGCGCAGCCGGTCGATCAGCGGCTGGGCGATCTCGGTGCCGGTCTCGGTGACCTTCTCGCAGTCCCGGCAGACCAGGTGCAGGTGGTGGTGGCGGCCGGCCAGGTGGTAGGTCGGGGCGCCGTGGCCGAGGTGGGCGTGCGAGACCAGGCCCAGCTCCTCCAGCAGCTCCAGGGTCCGGTAGACGGTGGAGATGTTGACGCCGCTGGCGGTCTTGCGGACGTGGCAGAGGATGTCGTCGGGGGTGGCGTGGTCGAGGACGTCCACGGCCTCCAGCACGAGCTGCCGCTGCGGCGTGAGCCGGTAGCCGCGCTCGCGCAGGTCGGCCTTCCAGTCGCCGGAGAGCTGCCAGTCGGTGGTGCCGGTGTCCGCCACGGTTCTGTCCCTGCCAAGGTCGGGGTCCTGAGGCAAGTGTAGGGACCGGCCGGGGGCCGGTCCCTACCTCGTGCACGGGTATGCGGCGGCTCGGTGAGCCGTGCCCGCTCGGGCCGTGCCACTTGAGCCGTGCTTGTTCGAGCCGTGCCTACTTGAAGAATGCGATGCCGTCGTCCGGCAGGTCGTTGATGTCCTTGATCAGCTGGGCCGGGCTGAGCACCTTCTTCAGCTGCGCGGACATGTACGGGCGCAGCGGCACGTTCGGGGCGGCCTTCTCGCCGACCCAGAGCAGCTCGCCGTTGACGAAGCCGTACAGCCGCTTGCCGCCGGAGTACTCCGGGGAGCCCTCGATCCGGGCCACCGCGTCGGTGGAGACGTCGACCTGCGGCTTGCCGTCGGCCAGCTCGCCGTACCAGATCTCGACCGTGCCGTCGTCGCGGACGGAGGAGATCTCGATCCCGCGGGCGCCGGTGGTGCCGTCGTGGTTGCTGGTGATGCGCCAGAACGCGTGCTCGTTCTCCAGCGGACGGACCTTCTCGCCCTCCTCGTTCAGCACCCAGGTGCGGGAGCGGAACTCCAGGAAGGGGCGGCCGTCGTGCCGGATCACGATCTCCTGGCCGAAGTTGCACTTCTCCGTGCCGGGGAAGTCGTACACGCCCGCGCCCTCCCAGGTACCGAGGAGGAAGGCGAGCGGGACGACGTCCCTGTGGAGGTCAGAGGGGATCTCGATCATGTTCCTGGTCGCTGTCGTGGTCGGTGCGGTCTGCCTCAACCGTACGGCAGGGTCAGCGCTGGCCCTGGTACAGCTTCATCACCGAGAAGATGGCGAACCAGGTGATCAGCACGGCCATCAGGGCCAGCAGACCATCGAAGAACCATTCGAGACCGGTCACGGGGGACTCCCAGGCGGAGAGAGAGTGGTGGATTTTGCTCGCGCTCACTCTATCCGGCGTGTTACCGCCGGTCGCGGTGAGCCCCACCACGTCGGGTTTCGCGCCCCGCGCCACCCCGCCGTCCAAGGTTTGCCCAAGGGATTCCGGGATGACGGCAGGCTGGAGTGGCATGACCTCTAAGGTGGCGCCATGTCGAAGAAGCTCGTCATCAAGGTCACCGCCGGGGCGGACGCGCCGGAGCGGTGCTCGCAGGCCTTCACGGTGGCGGCCGTGGCCGTCGCCAGCGGGATCGAGGTCTCGCTCTGGCTGACCGGGGAGTCCTCCTGGTTCGCCCTGCCGGGGAGGGCGGCGGAGTTCGAGCTGCCGCACGCCGCGCCGCTGCCGGACCTGCTGGAGTCGATCCTGGCGGCCGGCTCGGTGACGCTGTGCACCCAGTGCGCGGCCCGGCGCGGGATCGAGCAGAAGGACACCGTCGAGGGTGTCCGGATCGCGGGCGCGCAGGTCTTCGTCAGCGAGATCACGGCGGACGGCGTCCAGGCGCTCGTCTACTGAGCCCGCCTACTGCGGCTTGTCGCGCGGCTCGTGGTCGGGGCGGTCCCGGTCGTGACCGGGGTCGTCCCACTTCGGGTCGTCCCAGCGCGGGTCGTTCCACCAGTCGTCGTCCGGGTCCCGCTTGTTGGCGAACACCGCCGCGGCGGGCGGGATGACCATCGCGACCACGCACAGGCCCACCGCGGCGCCCACCGAGAAGAACCGCACCACGCCCCAGGCCAGGACGAACAGGCCCAGGCACACGCCCATCATGGCGTAGTAGTAGCGCCGCCGGCGCCTCGTCTGCACGTCTTCCACGGTACGGCCGAGGGCCCCTGCGCGGCAGGGGCCCTCGGCGTGATCGTCCGGCCTGGTCAGACCGCGATCGCGACCTCGACGGCGGTGCCCCGGGAGGCCACCACCTGACGGTCCACGGTCTGGCCCGGGACCAGCGCCCGCAGGGTCCACTTGCCCGGGCGGGCGAAGAACCGGAACTGGCCGGTCGCCGAGGTGGGGACCTCGGCCGTGAACTCGCCGCCCTCGTCCAGCAGCCGGACGTAGCCGTTCACCGGCTCGCCGTCTCGGGTCACCGAACCCTGGATGATCGTCTCGTTCGCCACGTCAACTCCTGCCAGGTCCGGGCCGCCGGCCTTCGCACCGCACATGTCTGATGTTCCCTTCTGACTTACGGGTCGAGCCGGGGGGCTCAGTTGCTGCCGAGCTCGATCGGCACGCCGACCAGGCTGCCGTACTCGGTCCACGAACCGTCGTAGTTCTTGACGTTCTGCTGGCCGAGCAGCTCGTGCAGCACGAACCAGGTGAGCGCGGAGCGCTCGCCGATGCGGCAGTAGGCGATGGTGTCCTTCGCCAGGTCGATGCCCTCGGCCTCGTACAGGGCCTTGAGCTCCTCGTCGCTCTTGAAGGTGCCGTCGTCGTTGGCGTTCTTGGCCCACGGGATGTTGCGGGCGCTCGGCACGTGGCCGGGGCGCTGCGACTGCTCCTGCGGGAGGTGGGCCGGGGCGAGCAGCTTGCCGGAGAACTCGTCGGGCGAGCGGACGTCGACCAGGTTGAGGTTGCCGATGGCGGCGACCACGTCGTCGCGGAAGGCGCGGATCGAGGAGTCGGCGGCCTGGGCGGTGTACTCGGTGGCCGGGCGGGCCGGGACCTCGGAGACCAGGTCGCGGGAGTCCAGCTCCCACTTCTTGCGGCCGCCGTCCAGCAGGCGGACGTCGCCGTGGCCGTACAGCTTGAAGTACCAGTAGGCGTAGGAGGCGAACCAGTTGTTGTTGCCGCCGTAGAGGACGACGGTGTCGTCGTTGGCGATGCCCTTGGCGCTGAGCAGCGCCTCGAAGCCGGCCTGGTCGATGAAGTCGCGGCGGACCGGGTCCTGGAGGTCCTTCTTCCAGTCGATCCGGACGGCGTTGCGGATGTGGTTCTTGTCGTAGGCGGAGGTGTCCTCGTCGACCTCGACGATGACGACCTTCGGGTCGTCCAGGTGGGCCTGGACCCAGTCGGCGTCGACCAGGACGTCGCTGCGGCTCATGGTGGTGTTCTCCATCCGTGGGCGGTTTGCGGAAGGTGCTGCTCAGCGGGTGCTGCAGGGCTGCCCGGACGGGTGCGGCCCGAATTCCCGTCCGAAATGCTGTCCGAATGACGGGACGGAGGGACGGAGCCGGGACGACCGGGCGGGGAGTGCGGGGCACGGCGGCGACCATCGGCCCGAAGAGCCGGGCGAGGTCACCGGAGAGATCGGCGGCGGGCGTCAACTGCCCTGCCAGGATGCCGACTTAGCGCATTCGACACAGACAGGCAGCCACGCGGCACAGGTCGACCGCCCGCCGCTTCGTGAGATCCGCCTGTCGCTTCATGCCGACGATGCTAGGGACACCGGAGGCCCGCTGTCATCAGCGTATCGAATGCCGAGATCGAAACGCCCGAATGGCGGGATTTGACCTTCGGGTGCCCGGCCCGGCCCCGGCCGGGCTTCCGCCGGCGGCACACAACGGGCGGAAACGACACCGCTCCGCGCGCCGCGCTGGACAGCGCGTCTCGCGGAGCGGAACGGGAACCCGGTGCCTCGGGACGGCGGGCCGGGGTCACCCCAGCAGCTTGACGCCCTTGCCCTCGAAGGACAGCTGGAGGCCCTCCGGCAGCGGCGTCACGCCGTCCTTCGCGGCCAGCTTCAGCCCGGCCGGCATCGAGTCCAGGGTGAAACTGGCCGGCTCGACCTTCCGGTTGGTGAGCCCGGCGAACATCTCGGCCAGCGAGCTCAGCTTGAGGCCGTCCACGGTGATGGTGTTGCCTTCGTTGTGCACGGTGGCCTCACCCACCGAGACCGGCCCCAGCGAGGCCTTGACCTTGCCCGGACCGCCGTACGACAGGCTCAGCCGGGAGTTGCCGCCGCCCGGCAGCGGGGCGCCGCCCATCAACTGGGAGGCCGGGGGCAGCAGCTGGGCGAGGTCCTGGTAGCTGATCACACCGCTGCCGGTGCCGCTGTCCACGGTGGCGCTGTTCAGGCTGTCGCTCACCTCCACCCCGGAGAGCTTGGCCCTGAAGGAGTGCAGCGCCACCTGCTGGCCGTCGTTCCGGACGGTCAGGCCGTCCGAGGAGATCCGGACGTCGTCCAGCTTCTTCGAGACCACCTGGGTCAGGAACGGGAAGCCCTCGATCGTGACGTCCGGCCGCCGGCTCATCTGGCCGCTCTTCACCAGCTGGTCGGCGGCCTCGTCCTCGGCCACGCCGACCGCGATCCGGTCCGCGCCCACCAGCAGCCCGGAGAGCACCACCAGGGCGATCGTCGCCTTCAGCCATCCGCGCATCGTGTCCCCCGTCGTCGCCGGTCGCTGTCGTCGTCCACTGCGGTCCGTCGCCGCCCCGGAGCCTTCGCCGTCCCGGAACCGTCCCGTCCCGGAGCCGCCCGGACGCGGCCCCTTCCGCACGACCGTACGACGTCCCGCCCCGGAACGTGGTTCCGGGGCGGGACGCGGTCGTGACCCACCCGGCTCAGCCGGCCAGCAGGTCGGTGGCCATCCAGATCAGCGGCGCGGCCACCGCCAGCGGCAGCGCCACGCCCGCCGTCATGTGCACGAAGCGGGACGGGAAGTCGTACGCCGCGACCCGGCGGCCGACCAGCGCACCCAGCCCGGCGAGCGCCCCCAGCGCCACCGGCGCGCCCACCAGGAAGCCCAGCAGCACCGCCGCGACCAGGCCCAGCACCGGGCCCAGCTGCTTCGGACCGGGCAGCGGAGCCGCCGCCAGCAGCGTGGCCAGCGCAACCGCCCCCACCCCGGCCGGCACCCACTCGGCCAGCAGCAGCGTGGTGCACAGCGCCGTCACCACGGTGGCCGAACCCAGCACCGTCAGCGCGTAGAACCGCTCCTTGGGATCCGACGGGCGGAACGTCTGCAGCACCAGGACCAGCAGGAAGAACCCGCCCAGGGTGCCCACCACGGCCGCCACGCCGCCGTTCGAGTCCGCCAGCAACACGGCCGCGTCCGCGGTGAATCCGGCCAGCGCGGCGAGCAGGATGCCCTGCCGGGCCGGCCACATCCCGTTCAGCCGGAACCAGCCGGCCGCCGTCAGCAGCTGCAGCAGCGCGACCACCAGCGCCAGCGCCACCTGCCCCAGCGCCGCACCACCGGCCAGCAGCGCGGCCGCGCCGGCGGTGATCAGGGCGGGCTGCAGGCCCGGGTCGATGATCGGCGAACCGGTCCGGCCGCCCGGGACGGCGCTCGGCGCGGCCGCCGGCACCGGCTGCGCCGGGAGGGCGCCGTACGGCGGGGCGGACCCGTAGGGCGCGGCGGCGGGGGCGTCCGGGCGCTTGAGCGTCATGGTCGGCGGGTCGAAGCCGGGCCCGGCGGCGGGCGGCGGCACCGGGGGCATCCCTGCGGCGGGCGCGGCCTGCTGCGGGGCGGGCGGCGGCACCGGCGCCGCGTGCCGCGCCCGGGAGGGCTGCTGCGGCGGCTGCGGCTGCACAGGGCGCTGCTGCACCGGGGACCGCTGCATCGGGGGCTGCTGCACCGGCGGCTGCCCGAGGTGCTGCGGCGGGGCGACCGGCATCGCACCGGAGACCCGCACCGGCGGCAGCAGCGCGGTGGCCGCCGCGTCGTCGGCCAGCGGCGGGACGGGCGGCAACAGCGTGGTCGCGGCCTCGTCGTCGAACGCCGGCACCGGCGGCAGCAGCGTGGTCGCGGCCTCGTCGTCCACCGGATAGCCGTACGGGTGCTGCGGCGGCTGCTGCGGATGCGGATGGGGCGGATGGGGCTGCTGCGGCCAGTTGCCGTAGCCGCCGCCCTGGTTCGGGTTGGTCATGTCCGTCACGCCGCTCAGCCTCCCGCGAACGGCGGGAGGACCTCGACCGTCCCGCCCTCGGTCAGGGCCACGGTCGCGTGGTCCCGGCCGCCCACCTGCGCGCCGTCGACCAGGTACGAGCAGTGCCCGAGCAGCCGGACGAGCTTCGGCCGGTCGGCGTGCCGCTCCTTGGCCGCCGCCAGCGCCTCCGCCAGGGTCGCCGCCTCGTACGGCTCCTCGGCCAGGCCGGCCTCGGACTTCGCCGCCGCCCAATAGCGGATCGTCCCGCGCGCCCGGGCGCCGCTCGCGGGCTCGGTGGTCGCGCCCATCGGGCCACCCCTTCCGTTCGTCCTCGCCCGGCCCCGGTGGCCCGGTCCGGCTCGCCACCGGAGCGCCCGCCCGACCACCCGAACGATGGAACCGGTCAGCGCCGCCGATGTGCGTCCCATGATGGCGTGTCCGCCGGTCCGAGCGGCAATCGCCCTGGCCGGACCGGCGCAGTGCGGCGCTCGAAGCTGTGTCCAGACTCACCCCGCGCGCGCCCGGATTGGGCGAACCGCCGGATTCGCGCACTCCCGGTGCGCAGAGCGGTCGGCTATCCTCGACCTCCAAGAGGGATCCGGGCAGAGTCGCCCCCGGGTCCTTTTGTGCTTTCAGGACGCCAGTACGGACGTTCGTGCGATTCGCCGGCCCACCCCCGGCGCGCCGCAGGAACCGCCCCGCCTCTCGCGGCACAAGGACGTGCCGGCCCGGCGGGGTGTCGCCACCCGGCGCCGGGCCGCCACCCGGGACCGGACCAGACCGGAGGGTTCGCGGGATGAGCAGGGCAGGAACGGTGCGCCAGGGGTTGCGGGACCCCCGGTGCGCCACGCGCTCCCCCGAAGCCGCCCGGGCGTCCTCCCCCCTCCCCTCAGCACCTGCGCCCTCCGGCTGCGGCGGCAGCCGGGACGCATCCGCGACGACCCGGAAAGGGGACCACCGGGTATGAGTTCTCTCCTCCTCCTCACCAACGCGCTGCAGCCGTCCGCCGAAGTGCTGCCGGCCCTCGGCCTGCTGCTGCACAACGTCCGGGTAGCGCCCGCCGAGGGCTCGGCCCTGGTGGACACCCCCAGCGCGGACGTCATCCTGGTCGACGGACGGCGCGACCTGCCGCAGATCCGCAGCCTGTGCCAGCTGCTGCGCTCGACCGGCATCGGCTGTCCGCTGATCCTGGTGGTCACCGAGGGCGGCCTGGCCGCCGTGACCGCCGAATGGGGCATCGACGACGTCCTGCTGGACACCGCCGGCCCGGCCGAGGTCGAGGCCCGGCTGCGGCTCGCGCTCGGCCGTCTCCAGGTCGCCGTCGACGACAGCCCGATGGAGATCCGCAACGGCGACCTCTCGGTCGACGAGGCCACCTACTCCGCCAAGCTCAAGGGCCGGGCACTCGACCTCACCTTCAAGGAGTTCGAGCTGCTCAAGTACCTCGCCCAGCACCCCGGCCGGGTCTTCACCCGGGCCCAGCTGCTGCAGGAGGTCTGGGGCTACGACTACTTCGGCGGCACCCGGACGGTGGACGTGCACGTCCGGCGGCTGCGCGCCAAGCTCGGCGTCGAGCACGAGCAGCTGATCGGTACCGTGCGCAACGTCGGCTACCGCTTCGTCGTCCCGGAGAAGCCCGAGAAGAGCGAGCGCCCGGACCTCGCCCAGCGCCCCTCGGCCCCGCTCGAGGCCTGATCCGGCGGCCGGGCGGGCCCGGCGGGCCCCCGGGCCCGCCCACGCCCGGCTCGTCCGGATTGCTCCCGGTGTGCCACCGGAACGGCCTCAGGTCCCACTGCCGCCCCGGTGGCCACACGCGTAGACTCCCCCCGTGGCCAAGGTGACGCGCGACGATGTAGCCCGACTGGCTGGGACCTCGACGGCGGTCGTCAGCTACGTGATCAACAACGGGCCGCGCCCGGTCGCGCCCGCGACCCGGGAGAAGGTCCTCGCGGCGATCGAGCAGCTCGGCTACCGGCCGAACAGCGTCGCCCAGGCGATGGCCTCCCGGCGGACCAACCTGATCGGCATGGTCGTCCCCGACGCCCGCCAGCCCTTCTTCGCCGAGATGGCCCACGCCGTCGAACGGGCCGCCTCCGAGCGCGGCAAGCTCGTGCTGATCGGCAACTCCGACTACGTCGACGACCGCGAGGTCCACTACGTCCGCGCCTTCCTCGGCATGCGGGTCTCCGGCCTGATCCTGGTCAGCCAGGGCCCCTCGCAGCGCGCCGCCGAGGAGTTCGCCGCGATGGAGGGGGCGAAGGTGGTGCTGCTGCACCGCCGCCCCGAGGCGATCGACGACGTCGCGGTGGTCACCGACGACGTGGGCGGCGCCGAGGCCGTCGTCCGCCACCTGCTGGAGGTGCACGGGCACCCGTACGTGGCCTGCTTCGGCGGCCCGGTGGAGTCCCCCGCCCCCGGCGACCCGGTCATCGACCACGTCGAGGGCTGGCAGCGCGCCATGGACGCCCACGGCGTCCCCACCGCGCCGCACCTGATCGACGCGCCCTTCCACCGCTACGGCGCGTACGACGTCGCGCTCGGCGTGCTGCGCCGGCCGGACCGGCCGCGGGCGATCTTCTGCTCCACCGACGACCAGGCCATCGGCGTGCTGCGGGCCGCCCGCGAGGTCGGCCTGCGGGTCCCCGAGGACCTCGCGGTGGCCGGCTTCGACGACGTGCCCGAGGCCGCGCTCGCCGACCCGCCGCTGACCACCGTCGCCTCCGACCGCGACGCGATGGCCCGGGCCGCCGTGGACCTGGTGCTGGACGACTCCCTGATGGTGCCCGGATCGGACACCGAGCGGGTCCGCAAGTTCCCGTCCCGCCTGGTCATCCGCCGTTCCTGCGGCTGCGACGGCGCCGCGCCCGGCCGGGCGCTGCCGGAGTAGCCCGGAGCGGAGCCGCCGATTCCGCTCCACAGGCGGCCTGACCAGGCTTTATGAGAAGTCAACGCGCTTCTCGGGGCGTTCTGAGCCGCTTCTCATCCAGCCCTCATCCACCGGGCGGAGCTTGGTCGGCATGAGCGAACAGCAGCAGCACCCCGACGAGCACTACGGCCCGTACGAGCAGCCCCGCATCATCGAGGGCACCGTGCTCGGCGGCGGCGCCGGCAGCACCGACCCGCGCACCGGGTACGGTCAGGACCACGGCTACGGCTACCGCGAGGACCACTCCGGCGGCAGCTTCGACGGACCGCCCCCTCCCCCGCCCATGCCCCCCGAGCCGCCCACCCTGCTCGGGTACCCCTCCGCCGAGGGCCCCGAGGGCCCCGAGGGCCACGGCGGCCACGGCAACCGCGCCCGGCGCGGCCTGCTGCGCGGACGGCTCGCCCTGGTCACCGCCGTCGCCGCGATCGCCGCCGTCATCGGCGGGGTCACCGGCGGGGTCGTCGCCGCCGACCGGCAGTCCTCCGACACCAGGGTCGGCACCATCGCCAGCCCGGTCTCCGCCCGCACCGACGGCAGCGCCAACGTGCCGGCCATCGCCGCCGCCGTCTCGCCCAGCGTCGTCCAGATCACCGTCAAGAGCGGCAACGGCACCGCCACCGGCACCGGCGTCGTCGTGAACGGCAGCGGCCAGATCCTCACCAACTACCACGTGATCGACACCGCGAACGCCGGCGGCCGGATCACCGTCACCTTCAAGGACGGCTCCACCGCCCCCGCCACCGTCACCGGCACCGACAAGAACCTCGACGTCGCCGTGATCACCGCGACCGGCGCCAGGAACCTCACCCCCGCCGTCCTCGGCGACTCCTCCACCGTGGCCGTCGGCGACCCCGTCGTCGCCATCGGCAACCCCGACGGCCTCACCGGCACCGTCACCTCCGGGATCATCAGCGCCGAGAACCGCGACGTCACCGTCCAGCTCGACGAGGGCACCACCAGCGGCAACGGCGGCTTCGGCTTCCCCAACCTGCCCGGCCTGCGCGGCAGCCTCCCGCAGCAGCAGGGCGGCGGCGACACCACCACCTACAAGGCCTTCCAGACCGACGCCGCCCTCAACCCCGGCAACTCCGGCGGCCCGCTGATCAACGCCAACGGCCAGGTCATCGCCATCAACTCGGCCATGTACGCGCCCAACGGCGCCAACTCCACCGCCGGCGGCGGCAGCAGCACGGCCGGCAGCGTCGGCCTCGGCTTCGCCATTCCGATCAACGACATCAAGCAGGTCCTGCCGAAGCTCGAAGCCGGCGAGCGCCTGTGAGCCACAATCCCTGAGAGCCGGTAACCGTCCGCGAGGCGGACAATTGCTTCCAGCAGGCCCTCCACACGACGAGAAAGGGCACCAGCCCATGACCCCGTCCGCCGACGACCGCACCCCCGCCGAGGCCGGCCAGCCCTCCGCCCGGCTCCTCGTGGTCGACGACGAACCCGCCCTCCGGGACGCCCTGGAGAGCAGCCTCGCCTTCGAGGGCTACGAGGTCGCCACCGCCACCGACGGCTACGAGGCCCTGGAGTCCGTCGAACGCGACAAGCCCGACCTCGTCCTGCTGGACATCATGATGCCCCGGATGGACGGCCTCACCGCCGTCCGCCGGATGCGCTCCCGCGGCGACACCGTCCCCGTGCTGATGCTCACCGCCCGCGACGCCGTCGGCGACCGCGTCACCGGCCTCGACGTCGGCGCCGACGACTACCTCGCCAAGCCCTTCGAACTCGACGAACTCCTCGCCCGCGTCCGCGCCCTGCTGCGCCGCAACGCCCTCGCCGCCGAGGCCGCCGCGCGCGCCGCCGCCGAGGACGACAGCGAGGTCCTCGCCTTCGGCGACCTGCGGATGAACACCGCCACCCGCGAGGTCACCCGCGCCGGCAAGCCGGTCGAACTCACCCGCACCGAGTTCATGCTGCTGGAGATGTTCCTCGCCCACCCCCGGCAGGTCCTCACCCGCGAGCAGATCCTCAAGGCGGTCTGGGGCTTCGACTTCGAGCCCTCCTCCAACTCCCTGGACGTGTACGTGATGTACCTGCGCCGCAAGACCGAGCAGGGCGGCATGCCGCGGCTCATCCAGACCGTACGAGGCGTCGGCTACGCCCTGCGCCCGGCCGCCGGCACCGGCGCGTGAACGCTGTTCCGCCGCCGCCGCTGGCTCCGCCGCGCGTGGTGCCCAGCCGCCGCCAGCGCATCGTCCACTGGCTCCGCTCCCGCTCGCTGCGCGGCCGCCTCACCTTCCTGAGCGCGGCAGCGGTGGCGGTGGCGATCGCGCTGTCGGCGCTGGCCTGCTGGTTCATCGTGCACAAGCAGCTCTACGGCCAGGTGGAGACGGAGCTACGCAATGCGCCGGCTCCACGAGGGGTGACCCTCCACGTCCCCTGTCCCAGCACACCTGAGGCGGCACTACAGAAGGTGCAGACAGCTCCGCCCGAGGTGACGGGAGGTCCCGTCCCCCGGGACACCCAGTACGTCCTGGCGGATCCGGTCCAGGTCTGTCTACCCCCGAGCGCCAGCAGCGCGATCGCAATCCAGAAAAGTGACATCGAGGCCCTCCAACACTCGGGCAGCCAATCGATCATCCGCGACGGCCACTACACCAACGGTGATCCCGCCATGGTCCGAGTCTCCGTATTCCGCCGCCCCGGTCTCCCGCCCGTGCTGGTGATGGTGGCTACACCGACCAAGTCCGTCGAGGACTCCCTCCAGGGCCTCGCCATCCTCCTCGGCGCCGTCTCCCTCGGCGGCATCCTCCTCGCCGCCGTCGCCGGCCGCCTCGTCGCCCACTCCTCCCTCAAGCCCGTCGACCAACTCACCGACGCCGTCGAGCACATCGCCCGCACCGAGGAGGTCGGCACCACCATCCCGGTGCACGGCGACGACGAGATCGCCCGCCTTTCCACCTCCTTCAACTCGATGAGCACCGCCCTCGCCAACTCCCGCGAGCGCCAGACCCGGCTGATCGCCGACGCGGGCCACGAGCTGCGGACGCCCCTCACCTCGCTGCGCACCAACGTCGACCTGCTGATCCGCAGCGACGACACCGGCCGTCCGCTGCCCCCGGCGACCAAGACCAAGCTGCTGGGCAACATGAAGGCGCAGATGCAGGAACTCACCGTCCTGATCGGGGACCTGCTGCAGCTGTCCCGCCCCGACACCCCGAAGGCCGGCCCCAGCCTGACCGTGGTCGCGCTGCACGAGATCGCCGGCCGGGCCGTCGAACGGGCGAAGCTCCGCGGACCCGGGCTGGTCTTTGAGACGACCACCGAGCCCTGGTACGTGCACGGCGACGCGGCCGGCCTGGAGCGGGCCGTGATCAACCTGCTGGACAACGCGGTCAAGTACAGCCCGCCCGGGGGCACCATCGAAGTCCGGCTCCAGCAGGGCGTGCTGACCGTCCGCGACCACGGTCCGGGCATTCCGCCGGACGAGCTGCAGTACGTCTTCGACCGGTTCTGGCGTTCCCCCTCCTCGCGCCAGCTCCCGGGCTCCGGCCTCGGCCTGTCGATCGTCGCGCAGAGCGTGCGGGACGCGGGCGGCGAGGTCGCCCTCGGCCCGGCCGAGGACGGCGGCCCCGGCGCCCTGGCCACCGTCCGGCTGCCCGGCGGCCCCGCCCCCGAATAGACGGGAAACAGAACGGGCGGGGCGCCCCGACAGCGCCCCGCCCGTCCTCATTCCCGGCTCACGGTCAGTCGATGTCACTGCCCGGGCCGAGGACCTTGACCCGGTCCTGCGCCGGCGGCTTCAGCGGCGAGGAGGCCGAGCTGTGGGCCGCCAGGTAGGCCGTGAAGACGGCCAGGTCGGAGACGCCGACGAGCTTGTCGGTGCCGGCCGCGAAGGCCGGGAAGCCGTCGCCGCCGCCGGCCAGGAACTCGTTGGCCGCGACCCGGTACTTGGCGGCCGGGTCGACCGGCGCGCCGTTCAGCCGGATCGAGTCCAGCACCACCCGGTCCGCGCCGGTCTTGCGCATGTCCAGGGTGTAGTGCAGGTTCGAGGACACCTGGAGGACCTTCGGCGCCGCGCCGTTGAGGCCGCTCACCTGCTGCTGCAGCAGCTGGATCAGCTGGGCCCCGGTCAGCGTCTTGACCTGCATCATGTTGGTGAACGGCTGGACGGTGAACGCCTCCCCGTAGGTCACCACGCCGTCGCCCTCACCGCCCGAGGCCTTGTACACCAGGTCGGAGCGCAGGCCCCCGGGGTTCATGAAGGCGACCTGCGCCCCGCCCTTGTCGGCTGGGGCGAGCGCCTCCAGCTGCGCGTCGGCGATCACGTCGCCGAGCGGCTTCTCCAGGTCACTGCTGCCGCGGCCGTTGATGTCGGCGGAGATGTAGCCGATCGGGCGGTTGGCGATCGGGGCGGCCAGCTTGGCGTAGTGGTCGATCAGCGCCGTCATGTCCGGGGCCTTCTCGACCGTGCGCCGCACCACGTGGTTCTCGGCCTTGACCGACGGGCGGACGATCTCGCCGGTGGTCTTGTCCAGCTTCATGTCGATCTCGGTGAACAGCCGGCCGAAGGAGGCGGCACTGGTCACCGAGCGCGGCACGCCGTTGGGGTCGGGGATGCTGCAGGCGTACGCGTTGTGGGTGTGGCCGGTGACGATGGCGCCGACCGCCGGGTCGATCTTCCTGGCGATGTCGACGATCGGGCCGGAGATGCCCTGCCCGGCCGGGCCGCAGTCGTAGTTGTAGACGCTGCTGGCCGGGTAACCGCCCTCGTGGATCAGCGCGACGATCGAGTTGACTCCCTCGGCCTTCAGCTCGGCGGCGTACTTGTTGATCGTGGTGACCTCGTTGGCGAACTTCAGGCCCTTGACGCCCTCGGCGGTCACGATGTTCGGCGTGCCCTCCAGGGTGACGCCGATGAAGCCGATCTTCACGCCCTGGGACTTGGTCACCCAGTACGGCGGCAGCAGGGTCTTGCCGGTCTTCTCGTCGGTGACGTTGGCCGACAGGTAGTTGAAGTTGGCGCCCTTGAAGGTCCGACCGGGCTCGTAGCAGCCGTCGGTCGGGTGGCAGCCGCCCTCCTGCTTGCGCAGCAGCTCGGCCGCGCCCTGGTCGAACTCGTGGTTGCCGACCGAGGTGACGTCCAGGCCGAGCTCGTCCATCGCCTCGATGGTCGGCTCGTCGTGGAACAACGCCGAGGTGAGGGGGCTGGCACCGACGATGTCGCCGGCCGCGACGGTGATCGAGTCGTCGGCCGGGATCCGCGCCTTGCGCAGCTCGGTGGCCAGGTACTCGATGCCGCCGGCCGGGGTCGAGACGACCTGACCGGTGGCCGGATCGACCTCCTTGATCGTGCCGGAGGAGCCGGCCGGCGGCTCCAGGTTTCCGTGGAAGTCGTTGATCGCCAGCAGCTGGAGGTTGACGGTCCTGTGACGCTTGGCGTTGGCGTCGGCGGCCTGAGCGGCCGTCGGCACGGCCACCGTGCCGAACAGACCTGCGGCGGCGACGACGGCGAGCGCCGTCCGTCGTGATCTGACGGTGAGCATGAAAGGTTCCCCTGCACCTTGGAGGACCGCGCGACGGCGGAGGACACCGGCGCGCGGGCGATGAGTTGCGCGAGTGCAGCCTAGGGTCAACGCGCGTAGCTGTCAGGACGTCGGACATAACGAGAGGATCACCTGCTGACGAACCATCGCCTCCGGGCCGGGACGGGCAGCCTGCGCACGATCCCTCCGACGCCTGTCGGGCCGCTGCGTCGACTCCCGGTCGGAGCTCCGGTCAGACGCCCGGTTCGGCCGCCAACTGCCGCTCGGCCCGCTCCCGTTCGGCCACCGCGTCCTCGGTCATCGCACGGTCCGTGTACACCAGCGGCCGCTCGGTGTCGGTGATGATGTGCTTGACCACCTGGACGTTGCCGTTGACGTCCCACACCGCGATGCCCGGCGACAGGGTCGGGATGATCTCCACCGCCCAGCGCGGCAGCCCCAGTACCCGCCCGGTGGCCCGCGCCTCCTCGGCCTTCTGCATGTAGATCGTCCGGGTGGAGGCCATCTTCAGGATCGCCGAGGCCTCCTTGGCCGCCGCGCCGTCCACCACGTCCGACAGGTGGTGCACCACGGCGACGAAGGAGAGCCCGAGCCGGCGGCCGAACTTCAGCAGCCGCTGGAACAGCTGGGCCACGAAGGGGCTGTTGATGATGTGCCAGGCCTCCTCGACCAGGAAGATGCGCTTCTTCCGGTCCGGCCGGATCCAGGTGTGCTCCAGCCACACCCCGACGATCGCCATCAGGATCGGCATCGCGATCGAGTTGCGGTCGATGTGCGAGAGGTCGAAGACGATCAGCGGCGCGTCCAGGTCGATGCCGTCGGTGGTCGGGCCGTCGAACATGCCGCGCAGGTCACCGTCGACCAGCCGGTCCAGCACCAGCGCCACGTCCAGGCCCCAGGACTGCACCTCGTCCACCGCCACGCCCAGCGACTCCACCGAGGACAGCTCGGGGCTGCGCAGGGTGTCGATGATGTCGTCCAGCACCGGCTGACGGTCCTTCACCGTGGCCACCACGTGGGCGTGCGCGGCCTTCAGCGCGAAGCCCGCCCGCTCCTCCAGGCCGCGCCCCATCGCCACCTCGATGATGGTGCGCAGCAGCGACAGCTGGCCGGTCTGGGTGATCGCCGGGTCCAGCGGGTTGAGCTTCACCCCGCCGTCCCGGGCCGCCATCGGGTCCAGCCGGATCGACTTTATGCCCAGCGCGTTGGCGATCAGGTTCCACTCGCCCACGCCGTCCTCGCCCTGCGCGTCGAGCACCACGACCTGCCGGTCGCGGAACCTCAACTGCCGCAGCACGTAGGTCTTCTCCAGCGCCGACTTGCCGTTGCCGGACTCCCCCAGCACCAGCCAGTGCGGGGCCGGCAGCTGCTGCCCGTACAGCTGGAAGGGGTCGTACACGTAGCCCTTGCCGCTGTACACCTCCCGCCCGATGATCACCCCCGAGTCGCCCAACCCCGGTGCGGCCGTGGGCAGGTAGACCGCCTGCGCCTGCCCGGTGGAGGTGCGCACCGGCAGCCGGGTGGTCTCCACCTTGCCGAACATCAGGCTGGTGAACGCGTCGGTGAGGTTGCCGAGCGCCATGGGCGGCCTCCTGGTGCCAGCAGTAGGGGGTGGACGGGCGTGGTACGGGGGGACGGGGGGCGGTCGCGACGGTCAGCGGCGGATGCCGGTGGCGAACGGCAGGGTGTTGACGAAGGCCCGGTGGTGCTCGCGGTCGCACCACTCCAGCTTGAGGTAGCTCTTGCCGGCCGACGCCCGGATGGTCCGCTTGTCGCGGGCCAGCGCGTCGGGGTTGCGCGAGGAGACCGTGATGTAGCCGACCAGGTTCACCCCGGCCGCGCCGGAGGCCAGGTCGTCACCGCGCTGGTCCACCCGGCCGGTGTGCGCCAGGTCGCGCGGGTCGACCGTGCGGTTCATCTTGGCCGCGCGGTTGGCCTCCGCCTCGTCGTTGGTCTTCTCGGTCAGCATCCGCTCGATCGCGACGTCGGTGGGCTCCAGGTCCATCGTCACCGCGACCGTCCGGATCACGTCCGGGGTGTGCACCAGCAGCGGCGCCAGGAAGTTGACCCCCACCGGGGTCAGCGGCCACTCCTTGACCCACGCGGTGGCGTGGCACCACGGCTCCCGGGTCGCCGACTCGCGGGTCTTCGCCGTCAGGTACTGCGGGTGGGTCGCGTCCAGCTCGGCCGGCCAGGCGTTGCGCCGGGACATCGCCTGGATGTGGTCGATCGGGTGGTCCGGGTCGTACATCGAGTGCAGCAGCGAGGACAACCGGGCCTGGCCCAGCGGCTGGCGCACCCGGATGTCCGCCTCGGCCAGCCGGGCGCAGATGTCGGTCAGCTCGCGGGCCATCACGGCCGCCAGCCCGTCGTCGTCCCGGGCCCGCCTGCCGGTCGCCGTACGGCCCATCGCGTGCGCCTCTGCGGCCAGGTCACGGGTGTAGTGCATGCACGCCACCAGGTACGCCCGGTGCTGCTCCGAGGAGGTCGACACCATCGACTGCAGCTGGTCGTACGACTCCTGCAGCCAGCGCGGCGCGTCGTGGTCGCCGCGCCGCTCCACGTCCTTGGCGTGCGCGTCCGGGTCGGCCGGCAGGGTGCGGGCCAGGATCTGCAGCCTGGTCACGAAGCCGTCCCCGTTGGCGACGTGCTTCAGCAGCGTGCCGAAGCGGTCGACCAGGGCCTCCTGGTCCTCCGAGTCGCGCAGCCCGACGCCCGGGCCCTCGATCTCGATCGCGGCCGTCACCGTCCGCCGCTCCAGGTGCATCAGCACCCCGACCTCGTCCGGCCCGAACGGCGCGGTCAGCCAGCGCAGCCGCCCCACGCCGGGCGGCGGGCCGATCTCCACCTCCCGGCCGTCCATCCGGGTGCCCGCGTCCATCGCGTCCGAGCGCCACACCGAACGCCCGCTGCGGACCATCCGGCGGTAGGTGCGGTTGATCTCCACCCACCTGTAGAACGTCCGCTTGCGGTACGGCACGTAGACCGCCGCGATGGCCAGCAGCGGCAGGCCGAGCAGACCGGCGATCCGCAGCGGAAGGACCGGCATCAACAGGCCCCAGAGCATCCCGAGGAACGCCCCGAAGATGATCAGCAGGATCTCGCCGGACTCCCGGTTCCGGCCGATCGGCGCGTTCGGGCGGGCCTTGCCGATCAGGTAGGTGCGGCGCTGGTGCACGTACGGCTGGGCGTACTGGGCACCGTACTGGCCGAGCGGTTCGCTGCTCACTTACCCGTCACCCTCCCTTCGCTGGATTGCTGTCGCGGATCGGAACCGGGGCCGCCTGCGGCGGCCCGGCCTGCGGCGGTGGGGCCGGCGTCCGGCCGGCGTGCGCGGCGATCCCGGGCGCCACCGAACCGCCGCCCGCACCGCCACCCCCGCCGGCCGCCTGCGGACCGCGATCGCCGTGGGTGGTGATGCCCTGCTTCATCAGGTTCGCGGTGCCGTTGATCATCGCCGAGCCGGCCTGCACCGCGCTGGCCCGGGCCCGGCGCATGTTCAGCATCTCGTCGCCGAAGGTCGGGACGAAGCGGTACACCGCGGCGCTGGCGAAGATCGACAGGAACAGGATCGCCAGCCCGGACAGCACCCGGGCGAAGTCGTCGTTGGCCCCGGCCCCGGTCGCCACCGCACCCGCCAGACCCAGGATGATCACGATGATCGGCTTCGCCAGGTCGACCGCCAGCATCATCCCGGCCCACCGGCGCACGTGCTTCCACAACTGCCGGTCCACCAGCCCCGCGTACACCGCCGTCCCCAGCAGCGCCCCCACGTACAGCATCGCCGCCCGGATCACCAGCTCGATCCATAGCACCGCCGCCGCCAGCACCGCGACCAGCGACACGATCACCAGGATCAGCGGACCGCCGCCGACGTTCCCCTTCTCCAGGGTGTCGGCGAACCCGCCCAGGTACGTCCCGGTGTCCGACTTCGTCCCGACCGCGATCGCCTTGGTCAGCCCGTCCGTCACGCTCACCACGGTGTACAGGATCAGCGGCGTGAACGCGGAGGCCACCACGGTCAGCCACAGGAAGCCGACCGCCTCCGAGATCGCCGTCGTCAACGGCGCCCCCCGCACCGCCCGCTTGGTCACGGCCAGCAGCCACAGCACCAGCGTGATCACGGTCGACACCGCGAACACCACGGCGTACTGCTGCAGGAACGACTGGTTGGTGAAGTCCACCGACGTCGTCCCGTCGATCGCCCCCGACAGGTTCCGCACCACCCAGGCCGCCGCCTGGGCGCAGCCCTTGGCGAGCGAACCGAGCGGGTCGGTGACGTTGTTGACGGCGCCGCTCCCGGGGATGACGACCGCTCCGTTGGGAGCGCAGCCGGCATCGCTGCCCGGGATCGGGAGATCGACTTTCTGGCAGGTGGGTGTGGCGGTCGGCGACGGATCGGCGAACACCCGCTGGGCCGCCATCATCACCGCCACCTGCAGGGTGACCAAGGCGCCGACCACCGTGCCCGCACGGCGTGCGGTCGATCGGTGCGTGGTCTGGTCAACGGGCATAGCGGAACCCCCCGAACTGCTGGACGGCGCCGGTGATCTCCTCGGCGGTTGCGGCCTGCTGGTCTCCGGGCATCGGCGCGGGGCCCTGCCTGCTGGTGAAGTCGGTGAGTTTCCAGTCGCTTCCCGTCCAGTGGAGCGAGAGCGCGAGGGTGAACCAGTTGGCGGTCACCGGCTGGACGGAGCGTTCGCCGGCGAGGCCGGTGAGGCCGGCGCACCACACCTCGACCTTGGCGTCCGCGTCGCTGTAGCCCGTCGACTTGGTGCCGGCCGGGATGGTGCGGCTGACGAAGGTGAGGCCCTTCGGGGCGCGGCCCTGGGCGTCGAGGCCGTAGCGGGCGGCGGTGTCGCCGCCGAAGCCCTGGTCGAGCCGGCTCTGCAGCGCCGCCGCCGCCCCCGGGTCGGCGATGGTGGCGACGATGGTGTGGCGGCTGTCGGTGCGGAACATGTCCGCGGAGCCGATCGCCACCGCGTAGTTGGCGGCGGCGGACTGGGCGCCCTGGTCGCTGTGCGGGAAGCCGGAGGCGATGCCGTTGACGGTGGTGCCGACGGGCTGGTCGCCGCTGGGGGCCGGACCGGCGCCGGAGGCGGCGCCCGGGGCGGCGCGGTCGGCGGAGCTGCCGCCGCCGCTGCCGGTGCCGGGTTTGCCGCGGTTGGCGATGGAGATGGCGACGACGAGCAGGGTGACGACCACCAGGACGGTCAGCAGGGTGCGCAGTGGTCGTGACTGACGGAGGGTCTGGGGTGCGGAGGGCTGTGCGTCGACCGGCAGCCGCGTACGGGTGTGCGGCTGGTCGTCGGACAACGGCACGGCGGCCCTCCTGGTGCGGGGAGCCGGGGCGGCTCCGGGGGCCCTCCGGCCTGGGGCGGGCGCGGACGGAGGGTGGGAACGGGGTTGGAGTCCTGGCTGGTCGGCCACTGGGGAGATCCGGGCGGGAGCCTGCCCTCAGGCGGGCCGGGTCACTGCTGTCCTATCGTCAGATCGCCATGCCGTAGACAATGGTGAACAGTGTGCCGAGTGATCCGATGATGAACACGCCGGTCAGCCCGGCGATGATCAGCCCCTTGCCCTGTTCGGCGCCGAAGCTGTCGCGCATCGCGGTCGCACCGATCCGCTGTTTGGCCGCGCCCCAGACCGCGATGCCGAGGCAGACCAGGATGGCGACGGCCATGATGACCTCGACCATCACCCGGGCCTCCGACCCGAGGCTCGCGAACGGCCCCCAGTCCGGGGCGATCCCACCGATGATGGTGTCGATGCTCGGCTTCTTAGGGGGGTCATCGGCCAGGTGGCCGACCGCATAGGTGTGCACGCTGCTCAGGTTCATTTCCATCTCACCGCCCGATCAGGCAAATTCAAGGGCCCGGACCCCGCCCGCGCGAAGGGTCGGTGCCTATTCTTGGCCAGATCTGATGTCGACTTGGCTACTTCTCGCGGATTGGTCGTGAGGCGTCGGACACGTACGCGAGGATGTCCACCGTACGAAGGATAGCGCTCACTCTTTGTATCTCTGATGATTGCGGTGAGCAACGCCTTCCGGGACACTTCGACTGACGATTCGTCGGGATGGTGCTGATGGTACTCCGGAGGGCCGGTACGGCCGCCGCTGCGGCGGGAGTTGTCGCGTTCGGATTCCTCGGCCTGGTGACGATGGGGACGTATGCGGCAAGTGGGACGCCGCAGCAGTCGGCGAATCGTTCCGCCCTCTCTCCCGGAACCGTCCCGGCGGCCTACCAGGACGCGTTCCAGAAGTGGGGCTCGTTCTGCCCGGAGATCTCCCCGCCAATGCTCGCGGCGCAGCTGTACCAGGAAAGCGGTTTTGATCCCAAGGCCCAATCCCCGGTCGGGGCACAGGGAATGGCGCAGTTCATGCCGGGCACCTGGCCGGTGTACGCCACGGACGGTGACGGGGACGGCAAGAAGGACGTCTGGAACCCGTACGACGCGATCGCCACCGCGGCGGTGTACGACTGCGCGCTGGCCAAGGACGTCGCCGGCGTACCGGGCGACCCGCAGGCCAACATGCTGGCCGCGTACAACGCCGGCCCGTACGCGGTGACGAAGAACCAGGGCGTCCCGCCGTACAAGGAGACCCAGGGCTACGTGCGGAACATCCAGGCGATGGCCCGCAGTTTCACCGCCCAGACCGCGCCGGTGGAGGTGTCCGCCCAGTCGGCCGGCGCGATCTACTACGCCCAGACCAAGCTCGGCACGCCGTACTTGTGGGGCGGTGAGGGCCTGGCCTCGCAGAACGGGCAGTTCGACTGCTCCGGGCTCACCCTCCGCGCGTTCGCCTCCGTGGGCATCGACCTGCCCCGGGTGGCCAACGACCAGTGGTACGCCGGGCCGCACCCGTCGCGCGATCAGCTGCGGCCGGGCGACCTGGTGTTCTTCGCGACGGACCTGAGCGATCCGCGGAGCATCCACCACGTCGGGATCTACGTCGGCGGCGGCTACATGATCAACGCGCCTCACACCGGGGCGGTGATCCGCTACGACAAGATCGACACCAAGGAGTACATCGGAGCGACCCGGGTCACCTCGGACGGCGCCCAGGCACTGCCGACCCGCGACCACAACGGCAACGGCGCGGTCAACCCGCCGAGCCGCCCGGGCACCACGGCGCCGACCACCCCGGCGGCGACCGCCAACCCCGCGGCCGCCGCCCCGGCCGCCCCGACGGCTCCGAGCCGGTTCGACAACACCGGTGGAACCGGCGGGACCGGCTGAGTCGTCCGTCGATCTGTGTGCGGGCTGTGGACGCTGAGTCAAGTTTCCATAACCCCGCGTTTCCGTGGAACGCTGTGTCCCGGCGATGACGTTGGGTCCGATGGCCCCTCGTCAGCTTTCCGCGCCGGGCGGGCCCGGCGGAAAACGAACAGGTGCAGCGGACCAGAAGGAGGTGCGGCGTGTCGACGCCGCTTGCCGACACGACCAACCCCGACCTCGGCCTGCTCTACGCCGTCAACGGCCTGGCCAAGCGCTCCCCGCAGTGGCTGGACCACCTGGTCTCGTGGATCGGCGAGTACGGCATCCTGATCGGCCTCGCGATGCTCGGGCTGGTGGGCTGGCTGCAGGCCAGGCGCCGCCCGGACGCGCCGGTGGCGATCGCCGGGCTGCTCTGGGTGCCGCTCTCGGTGGCCGTCGCCGAGCTGGCCAACCTGCCGATCGCCGCGATCGTGGACCGGCCGCGGCCCTTCGTCGACCACCCCGGGCTGCTGGTGCTGGTGGACGGCAAGGCCGGCACCCACTCCTTCGTCAGCGACCACTCGACCATGACGATGGCCGTCGCGGTCTCGCTGTTCCTGGTGAACCGGAAGCTGGGCTGGATCGCCGGGGGCCTGGCCCTGCTGCAGGGCTTCTGCCGGATGTTCATGGGCGTCCACTACCCGACCGACGTGATCGGCGGCTTCGCCCTCGCCGTCGCCGTGGTGCTGCTGCTGGCGCCGATCGCGATGGCGGTGCTGGTCCCGTTCTGCCACGCGCTGAGCCGGACGGCGGTCGCCCCGCTGATCCGGGCGCCGGAGCGCGGCGGTACGGCGGCCCGCGGCACCGTCCCGCGCGGCCGTCGACGCGGGCGGGGCGCGGTGCACTCCGAGGAGCAGCCGCCGGAGTCGGACCTGGCGGCCTGACCGGCCGGACCGCCCGACCCGGGTCCTAGGGCGCCGCGTCGCCGCCGTACTCGGCGACGTGGTCGGCCGCCTCGCGGCGGGCCAGGTCGCGGGAGCGGCGGGCGGCGGAGTACCAGCCGCAGCTGCAGGTCGCGAAGGCGAAGGACCCGCGTTCGCTGATCTCGGCGCGGTGCTCGGGCATCGGGGTGGTGCCGGGGACGGTCGGCAGCTCACTGTGCACGTGGTTCACCGTAACGCGCCGGACGGCCGGTGCGCGACGCCCCGGCTCCGCCGGCGCCCGTAACCCTTCGCGGTTCAACTCGTTTGCCCGGAAAGAGCTCTGCCCACCCGGGGGTGTCCGGTGGGGCAGTCGGGCCCGAGGGGGTTGTCGCGAGGATGAAGATGACCGACCAGCAGCGAACCGGGCGGCCAGCGCGCCGTCCGGGGCCGCACCTGCGCTCGGCGGCCGGGGCCGCCCTGTTCGCCGCCGCCCTGGCCGCGGGAGCCGCCGGTTGCTCGGGCCACTCCGGCGGCGGCTCCGCCGACCAGCAGTCGGCCGTCCCCGACCAGCTGGCCGCCGACCCGCTGAAGGCGGTGCGCGACGCCGCCGACATCACCGGCCGCACCGGCTCCGCGCACGCCGCCACCGAACTGGTCACCGAGTCCGCCGACAAGAAGGCCTCCTTCAGCGGGAGCGGCGGCTACGACTACGTGAAGCGGATCGGCCGGCTGGAGGTCCAGGTGCCGCCGGGCGCGGCGACCACCGGGAAGATCGTCGAGGTGGTCCTGCCGGGCACCGTCTACCTGCAGAACAGCGGGGCCAAGGTGCCCGCGGGCAAGTGGGTCAAGCTGGACGTGCGCCAGCTGCCGGACGGCAACCTGGTGAGCAGCGGCGCCACCGACCCGGCCTCGGCGGCGGGCGCGCTGCGCGGGGTGCAGAAGGCCGAGCTGGTCGGCACCGAGACCGTGGACGGCACCCCGCTGCACCACTACCGGGGCACCCTGGACCTGGCCAAGGCGGCCGACGCCACCGGTGGCCGGGGCGGGGACGGCCTGCGGATGGGCGGGCAGACCTTCACCGTCAAGGAGGTCCCGTACGACGCCTGGCTGGACGACCAGGGCCGGCTGCACAAGGTGGTCGAGGTGTTCACCTTCGCCGGGGTGGCGGGGTCGAAGGAGGCCAAGGACCAGGTGAAGGTCACCTCGACCACCTCGCTGTCGGACTACGGCAAGCCGGTCGAGGCGGCCGAGCCGGCGGCCTCGGACATCTACCAGATGAAGCCCTCGGAGAGCCCGAAGTAGCCCTCGGCAGTGCTCCGGCGCCGGGGCGAGACGGGGCGCCGCCGGGGCGGGTGGCCGTGCGGGGAGCGACGGCCACCCGTTTCGGCGGCGCCGAGATGGCCCGTCCGTGCCATGTGGACGGGCCCCGGAGTGCCTAGGCTGGACGTCGGGTGGCTGCCGCCCGGGCTGGCGAGGCACTGAAGGGGTGGTGCAGGTGGTGTCGTCCACGGGCGGCCGCAGCGGTGGCCACGACGACGCGGCCCTCGACGAGATCGAGCTGGCCGGCGAGCTGATGATCGCCGCGACGGCCAGCGCCGGTGACCGGCTGCCGACCGAACGGATCGACGAGGTGCTGCTGGACCGGGTGGACCCGGCCCGGACCGAGCGGGAGGGCGACGGCTGACGGTCGCCCCGGGGCGCGCCGTGCGGCGGGCGGGTTCAGCTGCGCAGCAGTCGGCCGATCGCGGCCGAGGCCTCCGCCACCTTCGCGTCCAGCTCCACGCCGCCCTGTTCGGCGGCCGCGGCGACGCAGTGCCGCAGGTGCTCCTCGAGGAGGGACAGCGCGAAGGACTGCAGGGCCTTGGTGCTGGCCGAGACCTGGGTGAGCACGTCGATGCAGTAGACGTCCTCGTCGACCATCCGCTGGAGGCCGCGGATCTGGCCCTCGATCCGGCGCAGCCGCTTGAGGTGGGCGTCCTTCTGCGCGCTGTAGCCGTGCGGGCCGTGCCCGTTCCCGTGCGCGGCGGCGGGGGTGCCGGCGTGCGGGTCGGTCCCGGGCCCGTCGTCCGGCTCGGTGCGCGCTTGCGTCGTGGTCATCGGCCCGCCTTCGTCTGAGTGCCTGGTGGCTGCGTCGGCCACCAGTGTCCAACACCCGGGCCTTCCGCGGTGTTCCGACGGCACACCCGGCATGTGCCGAAGGGCCTGGTGGGGGTCGCGGCGGGGTTCACCCGTCTGAGCGGCGCCCCAGTCCCGTGCACGCAGGACGGGGGCGTTCGGGGCGAGGTTCCGTCAGACTGGGGAATCACGTCCGCACATGGCCGTGCGGTCCGGGTCGGCCGGTTCGGCAGCCGAACGGAAGGGGAGGTTCCGCCTCCTTGCTCACCACCCCGTTTGCGCGATCGCGCTCGGTTGCACCTAGCATCGTTCAGTCCCTACCCCGCACATCGGAGATTTCCGTGCGTTTTAGCCTGACCCCGAAGGAGACGAGTTTCTACGACATGTTCGCCGCGGCCGCGGAGAACCTCGTCGTCGGATCGAAGCTCCTGCTGGAACTGCTGGGATCAGACGTGTCGGCCCGCGCGGAGATCGTCGAGCGCATGCGCGCCGCCGAGCACGCCGGGGACGACACCACCCATGCCGTCTTCCACCAGCTGAACTCCTCCTTCATCACGCCCTTCGACCGCGAGGACATCTACAGCCTCGCCTCGTCGCTGGACGACATCATGGACTTCATGGAGGAGGCGGTCGACCTGGTCGTCCTCTACGACATCCAGACCCTGCCGAAGGGCATCGAGCAGCAGATCGAGGTGCTGGCGCGCGCCGCGGAACTCACCGCCGAGGCGATGCCGAACCTGCGCAGCATGTCCAACCTCACCGAGTACTGGATCGAGGTCAACCGGCTGGAGAACCAGGCCGACCAGATCCACCGCAAGCTGCTCGCCCACCTGTTCTCCGGCCAGTACGACGCCATCGAGGTGCTCAAGCTCAAGCAGGTCGTGGACGTCCTTGAGGAGGCGGCGGACGCGTTCGAGCACGTCGCCAACACGGTGGAGACCATCGCCGTCAAGGAGTCCTGACCCTCGTGGACATGGCTGCACTCATCGCCGTCATCGGCGTTGCGTTCTTCTTCACGTACACCAACGGCTTCCACGACTCGGCGAACGCGATCGCCACGTCGGTCTCCACCCGGGCGCTGACCCCCAAGGCCGCGCTCGCGATGGCCGCGGTGATGAACCTGGCCGGTGCCTTCCTGGGCAGCGGGGTGGCGCACACCGTCTCCAAGGGGATCATCGAGACCCCCAGCGGCAACCAGGGGATGGCGATCCTGTTCGCCGCCCTGGTCGGCGCGATCGCCTGGAACCTGGTCACCTGGTACTTCGGTCTGCCGTCCTCCTCCTCGCACGCGCTGTTCGGCGGCATGGTGGGCGCGGCGCTGGCCGGCGGGATCGACGTGATCTGGAGCGGGGTGATCGACAAGATCGTGATCCCGATGGTCGTCTCGCCGGTGGTCGGCCTGATCGGCGGCTTCCTGGTGATGCTGGCGATCCTGTGGATCTTCCGCCGGGCCAACCCGCACCGCGCCAAGCGCAACTTCCGGGTCGCCCAGACCGCCTCGGCCGCCGCGATGGCGCTGGCGCACGGCCTGCAGGACGCCCAGAAGACCATGGGCATCGTCGTGATGGCGCTCACCATCTCCGGCCACCAGACCACCGGCGACATCCCGGTCTGGGTGAAGATCTCCTGCGCGACCATGCTCTCGCTGGGCACCTACGCGGGCGGCTGGCGGATCATGCGGACACTCGGCCGCAAGATCATCGAGCTGGACCCGCCGCAGGGCTTCGCGGCCGAGGCCACCTCCTCGGCGGTCATGTACATCACGTCGTTCGTCTTCAAGGCGCCGATCTCCACCACCCACGTGATCACCGCGGCGATCATGGGCGCGGGGGCCACCAAGCGGATCCGCGCGGTGCGCTGGGGCGTCGCGAAGAACATCGTGCTCGGCTGGTTCATCACGATGCCGGCGGCCGCCATCGTCGCAGCGCTGGTGTACTGGTTCGTCCACCTGTTCTGGGGCTGAGCCCCGGACGGCCCCGCCCCGAGCCGAAGGGCCGCGCCGGTGCCGAAAGGGAGAAGCGACAAGCGAGGCACGAGCGCCGGAGCGCCGACCGTCGGCACCGGACCCGAAGCGTCCCGGAGGCGAGCGGGCGAAAACACAGCAGGGCCCGCCCCCACATCTCGGGGGCGGGCCCTTCTTCATGCCCCGCGGCGGCACCGCCATGCAGCACCGCGGGACAGCTGGGGTCCGGCTCAGCCGAAGCGGCCGGAGATGTAGTCCTCGGTCGCCTGCACCGACGGGTTGGAGAAGATCCGCTGGGTGTCGTCCAGCTCGATCAGCTTGCCCGGCTGGCCGACGCCGGCCAGGTTGAAGAAGGCGGTGCGGTCGCTGACGCGGGCCGCCTGCTGCATGTTGTGGGTCACGATGACGATGGTGAACTGCGACTTCAGCTCGCCGATCAGGTCCTCGATGGCGAGGGTGGAGATCGGGTCGAGCGCGGAGCAGGGCTCGTCCATCAGCAGGACCTGCGGCTCGACCGCGATGGCGCGGGCGATGCACAGGCGCTGCTGCTGACCGCCGGAGAGGCCGGCCCCCGGCTTGTTCAGCCGGTTGTGGACCTCCTTCCAGAGGTTGGCGCCCTTCAGCGAGCGCTCCACCACGTCGTCCAGGACGGACTTCTTCTTCACGCCGGCGAGCTTGAGCCCGGCGACCACGTTGTCGTAGATCGACATGGTCGGGAACGGGTTCGGGCGCTGGAAGACCATGCCGATGGAGCGGCGCACGGCGACCGGGTCGACGTTGGAGGCGTACAGGTTCTCGTCGTCCAGGAGGACCTTGCCCTCGACCCGGGCGCCGGGGATCACCTCGTGCATCCGGTTGAGGGTGCGCAGGAAGGTGGACTTGCCGCAGCCGGAGGGGCCGATGAAGGCGGTCACCGAGCGGGGTTCGATGCTCATCGAGATGTCCTCGATGGCCTTGGTGGTGCCGTAGTAGGCCGACAGTCCGCTGACGTCGATGCGCTTGGCCATGATCGTTGCTTCTCTCGTCTGTCTTCGTGCGTCAGTCGGTCGCTCAGTGTCCGCCCTTGGGCGAGCGCCAGCGTGCGATGCCCCGGGCGATGAGGTTGAGCCCCATCACGAAGGCGATCAGCACCAGCGCGGCGCCCCAGGCGCGGGCGTAGCCGAAGTCGTTGTTGACCACCGAGTACTGTTGCCAGATGTACATCGGCAGGGACTGCTGCGGTCCGTCGAACGGGTTGCTGTTGATGTAGTCGGCGCCGAACACCAGCATCATCACCGGGGCGGTCTCGCCCGTGATGCGGGCGACCGCGAGCATCACGCCGGTGGTGATGCCGCCGATGGCGGTGGGGAGGACGATCCGCAGGATGGTCTTCCACTTCGGCACGCCGAGGGCGTACGAGGCCTCGCGCAGCTCGTTCGGGACGAGCTTGAGCATCTCCTCGGTGGAGCGGACCACGACCGGGATCATCAGGATCGCCAGCGCGAGGCTGCCCGAGAAGCCGGAGTAGCTGAAGCCCAGCGCGAGGTTCCACAGCGAGAGGATGAACAGACCGGCGACGATCGACGGGACGCCCGTCATGACGTCGACGAAGAAGGTGACGGCCTTGGCGAGCCGGCCGCGACCGTACTCGACCAGGTAGACGGCGGTCAGCAGGCCCAGCGGGGCGGCCATCAGGGTGGCCAGGGCGACCTGCTGGAGGGTGCCGAGCAGCGCGTGGTAGATGCCGCCGCCGGGGCCGGACTGGATCACGCCCTTCATCGAGTGGCTCAGGAAGTTCCCGTTCACCACGCCGATGCCCTGCTGGATCGTGTAGACGGTCAGCGAGACCAGCGGCACGACGGCGAGGATGAAGGCGACCCAGACCACCGAGGTGGCGAACCGGTCCTTGGCCTGGCGCCGGCCCTCGACCCGGGCCGAGATCAGGTAGCCGCCCACCAGGAACAGCAGGGCCGAGATCAGTCCCCACTGCAGGTGGCTCCGCAGGCCGGCCGCGGCGCCGATCCCGCAGCCGACCGCGATCGAGCCGGCGGCGACGACGGCCGGGGTCCACCGGGGCAGCCGGTTGGCGGTCAGCATCGGACCGACCTGCGGCCGGGCGTCCTCGGGGACGGTGGTGAGGGTGCTCACGCGGCCTTCCTCGCTTCGCTCGTCAGGGCGCATTCGCACAACTCGCACCTCTCGATGGTTCGCTCGCTTCGCTCGCTCACGCGTTGGCCCCCGAGTACTCCTTGCGGCGGGCGATGATCAGTCGCGCGGCACCGTTCACCAGCAGGGTGATGACGAACAGGACGAGGCCGGAGGCCATCAACGCGTCGCGGCCGTTGTTGCCGGCCTCGGCGAACTTCAGCGCGATGTTCTGCGCGAAGGTGCCGCCGCCCGCGTCCAGGATGTGCAGCGACAGCACGCTGTTGGCGGAGAGCACCACGGCGACCGCGATGGTCTCGCCGAGCGCCCGGCCGAGGCCGAGCATGGACGCCGAGATGATGCCGGGGCGGCCGAACGGCAGCACCGCGGTGCGGATCATCTCCCAGCGGGTCGCGCCGAGCGCGAGCGCCGCCTCCTCGTGCATCCGCGGCACCTGGCGGAACACCTCGCGGGAGACCGCGGTGATGATCGGCAGGATCATGATCGCCAGCAGGATGCCGACGGTGAACAGGTTGCGCGGGGTGCCGGTCCTGGTCTGGTCGAAGAGGTACGTCCAGCCCAGGTACTGGTTGAGCCAGCTGGTCAGCCCGTCCATGTGCGGGACGAGGAACAGCGCGCCCCAGAGGCCGTAGACGATGCTGGGGACGGCGGCGAGCAGGTCGACCAGGTAGGCGAACGGCTGGGCGATCCGCCGCGGCGCGTAGTGCGAGATGAACAGCGCGATCCCGATGGCCACGGGGACGGCGATCACCATCGCGATGAGGGCGCTGACGATCGTCCCGAAGGCCAGGACGGCGATGCCGAAGACCGGCTTCGGGGCGTCCGGCGTCCACTCGAAGGTGGTGAGGAAGTTGCCGTTGTCGTTGCTGAGCGCCATGCCCGAGCGCCAGGCCAGGAAGCCGGCGATCGCGGCCATGATGACCAGCAGCAGGACGCCCGCACCGCGGGCGAGGTTCATGAAGATCTTGTCGCCGACCCGGCTGTCGCGCGGTCGGCGTTCCCTGCCTCGCGGGGCGGCAGGGGAGGATGAAGTCATTGGTCTACTCCGGTCTGGTGGCGCCGCCCCGGAAGGGGGACGGCACCATGGCGGCGGTGCCCCGGACGTTGGTGCTGGATGGTGGTGCTCCGGTGGGACGGCCCCTGCCCCCCTCGCTCACGGGGCCGTCCCACCGGGGGTCCTGTCGGGTCAGGCCAGGGCGCCGACGGCGGTCTTGACCTTGTCGCCGATCGCGGCCGGCATCGGGACGTAGCCCTTGTCGCCGATCGACTTCTGGGCGGCGTCGCTGATGGTGTAGTTGAAGAAGGACTTGAGGGTGTCCAGGGTCTCGGCCTTGTTGCCCTTGTCGCAGGCGATCTCGTAGGTCACCAGGACGATCGGGTAGGCGTTGTCGGCCTTGGTGCCGTAGTCCAGGGAGAGGGCGAGGTCGCCGTCGGTGCCGGACACGGTGGAGGAGGCGATGGTGTTCGCCGCGTTGGCGGCGGTCGCCTCGACCGGCTGAGCGGCGCCGGTGGCGATCTTGGCGCTCTTCAGGTTGTTGGTCTGGGCGTAGGACAGCTCGGCGTAGCCGATCGAGTTCTTGACCTGCTTGATCTGGGCGGAGACGCCGGCGCTGCCGTTCGCGGACTGGCCGCCCTTGCCCTTCCACGCCTTGCTCGGCTCGGCGCTCCAGGCGCCGCCGGAGGTCTTGGCGAAGTAGGAGGTCAGGTTGAAGGTGGTGCCGGAGTCGTCCGACCGGTGGAAGGTCTGGATCTCGGCGTCCGGCAGCTTGGCGCCCGGGTTCAGGGCGGCGATGGCCGGGTCGTTCCACTTGGTGATCTGCGAGTCGAAGATCTTGGCGGCGGTCGGGCCGTCCAGGACCAGGTTGTCGACGTTGTCGACGTTGTAGACCAGCGAGACCAGGCCGGCCACCATCGGCAGGTCGATCGCCTTGCCACCGGTGCAGACGGCCTTGGAGGCGTCGACGTCGGCGGCCTTCAGGGCGAAGTCGGAGCCGGCGAAGGCGACCTTGCCCTGGTTGAACTGCTGGACGCCGGCACCGGAGCCGCCGCCGCTGTAGTTGACCGTGGTGCCGGAGCAGGCGGCGCCGAAGTTGGTCTTCCACACGTCGATCGCCGGGGCCTGCGCGGTGGAACCGGCGCCGAGCAGCGTGCCGGCCTTGCCACAGTTGACCGCGGCACCGGCCGCGGAGGAGCCGCTGGAGCCGCCGGACGCCGTGGTGGTGTTGTTGTTGTCCGACCCGCAGGCCGCGAGCGACAGCGAGCTGACGAGCGCCATGGCACCGATGGCGAGGGCCTTGGAGCGGCCGTTCCGCTGGAGCTTCACAGGGGTGTCCCTTTCTGTGGCATTGCCCGTCGCGCGGGCCGTACGGATACGGCCGGGCGCGGGTTTTGCTGTGGTCCGGGGCCCGTTCGGCCCTCCGGTGGTCCCGAAGTTAGGCCGGGTAGGTGACGCGTCAGCCGGTCGCAAGTGAACGGGGAGTGAACCTCGAACGGATGACAGGAAACTACGTCACGTAGTAACGGTTGCGTCACGGCGAGGGCGCAGGGAGATCACTTCCGCCGTTCCTCCACCCGCGGCTCCTACCTCGTCCGTACGGGCTTCGCTCCCAGGATCACCAGCAGGGCGTCGACCAGCAACCGGTCGCGGTCGTGGGTCAGCCGCGCCCGGGCCTTGCCCGCCGGCAGCCACTCCAGCCGGTCGACCTCGCGGTTCGGCCGGAAGGCCCCGCCGGTCGGCACCGCCGCCCAGTACCGGACCTCCTTCGGACGGCCCTGCGCCAGGTAGTGCTGGGCGGGCAGCTCCGGGCCGAGCAGGCAGTGGAAGCCGGTCTCCTCCCGCACCTCGCGCAGCGCCGCCTCGACCACCCCCTCACCCGGGTCGAGCTTCCCCTTCGGCAGGCTCCAGTCGTCGTACTTCGGCCGGTGGATCACCGCGACCCGCGGCCGGCCCAGCCGGCCGCTCGGCTTCGGCTTCCCGGGCAGCCAGAGCACCGCGCCCGCCGCCAGCACCACCGGGGGACGGCCCGGGCCGGTCGCGGCCGGCCCGGTCGCGGCTGCGGCTGACCCGGTCGCGGTCGCGTCCGCTGCCGGCCCGGTGGTCAGGCGATCGTGCAATTCAGGCCGTCCGTGGTGCGGGGGAATGCCCCCAGCCCTCGGCAGGGGGAATCTCCAGCCAGCCGTCCAGGCCTGGCGGGAGTTCGGGCCACCGGCGGCCGAAGGCGTACCGTGCCGCCTCCACCTCCAGTCGCTGATCAGCATGCACCACGCCCAGCACGTAGGCGGTCGCGGGGGTGATCCGCGGGGTGCGCGCCGCGGTGGCCGCGGTGACCGCGGCGTCCGCCGCCTCCTGGTGCCGGCCCAGCACCGCGTCCAGCTCGTCCAGCTCGGAGGACGGGCGGCCGCACACCTCCAGCGCGTACCGGGCCCGCTTCACCAGGATCCGCAGCCGGGACCAGGGCGCGTCGTCGGCCGCCAGCGCGGTGTCGGCGTCCGCCGACCCGACCCGCGCGACGGGCCCCCGCTCCCCGGGGGCGGGCAGGGGAGAGGGCACCGCGCCCAGCCGGCGCAGCCCGTCCCCGCCGTACGGCGTCGCGGCCCGCTGCAGCGGCAACTGCTGGGCGCTCGTGGACAGCGCGGTGAACGCGGCCGCCGCCTGCGGCAGCAGCACCGCCGACGCCCGGCCGCCCGCCGCCTCCAGCAGCGGCGCCTCGCCGACCAGCAGGGTCATCCGGTCCGCCAGCGCGTGCAGCCGGGCCGAGCGGAGTTCCTGCAGCACGGTGGAGTGCGCCCTGGTCCGGGCCAGGGTCAGCTGCCGGTCCAGCAGCGCCCGCGCCTTGGGGGCGCCCGCGTGCCCGGCCAGCATGCCCGTCCCCTCCGGACCGGTGCCGCTCAGCGAGTCCACCGCGCCCAGCAACCGGGCCGAACGCCGGACGTAACCGGGCTCCAGCGCCAGCAGGTTGAGCAGCCAGCGCAGTTCGGTGCGCGACTCCTGCGCCCAGGTCTGCTCGAAGACGGCGCCGAAGGTGTGCAGCAGCCCGCCGATCCGGCGCACCGTCCGCAGCAGGTCGGCGGTGCCGCTCGACGGGACGGCCGCCGCCGAGCCCGGTCTGGCGCCGACCTCGCCCACCGCGAGCGGCAGGGCGCGCAGGAACGCCCCGGCCTGGGCGGTGAGATGGCGGGAAAGGATGTCCCCGGCGGTCGCTGTGGAGGCCGCCTGGGCCGTCATCGGCGCATCGGTCATGGCGTGGTTGATCCCCGTTCCCCCGGGGCCCTTCCCCGGGGCTGGTGGCCGACCGCCGGAGCGGGCGGGTCCCCTCGGGGCCCGGGGGCCCCGCCCGCTCCGGCGGCTCGCAGCAGTGGACGCGTCAACGCGGGGTGGCGGCCCGGCGGCGCTGGCGCGAGTCGATCAGCAGGTCCTGGAGGTGCCGCAACGGCCGGCCCTCGGAGTCCTGCGGGTGACGGGCCCAGACGCCGTCCGGCCCCAGGTGCCAGGACTCGGTCTCGTCCGACACCCCGAGGTCGATCAGCCCGGACAGCTCCGCGCGGTGCGCCGGATCGGTGATCCGCATCAGGGCCTCGATCCGGCGGTCCAGGTTGCGGTGCATCATGTCGGCGCTGCCGATCCACACCTCGGGATCGCCGTTGTTGCCGAACACGAAGATCCGGGAGTGCTCCAGGAAGCGCCCCAGGATGCTGCGCACCCGGATGTTCTCGCTCAGCCCCGGCACCCCCGGCCGGATCGCGCAGATCCCGCGCACCCAGACGTCCACCGGCACCCCGGCCTGCGAGGCCCGGTAGAGCGCGTCGATCACGACCTCGTCGACGATCGAGTTGACCTTGATCTTCACGTACGCGGGCCGGCCCGCCCGGTGGTGGGCGATCTCGTTGTGGATCCGCGAGACCAGCCCGTCGCGCAGGCCGCGCGGGGCGGTCAGCAGCCGGCGGTAGGACTCGCGGCGCGAGTAACCGGACAGCCGGTTGAACAGGTCGGAGAGGTCCGCGCCGACCTGCGGGTCGGAGGTGAGCAGGCCGATGTCCTCGTACAGCCGGGCCGTCTTCGGGTGGTAGTTGCCGGTGCCGACGTGCGAGTAGCGGCGCAGGGTGTCGCCCTCCTGGCGGACCACCAGCGACAGCTTGCAGTGGGTCTTCAGCCCGACCAGGCCGTAGACCACGTGGCAGCCGGCCTCCTCCAGCTTGCGGGCCCACTTGATGTTGGCCTGCTCGTCGAAGCGCGCCTTGATCTCGACCAGGACCAGCACCTGCTTGCCGGACTCGGCCGCGTCGATCAGCGCGTCCACGATCGGCGAGTCACCGGAGGTGCGGTACAGCGTCTGCTTGATCGCCAGCACGTCCGGGTCGGCCGCGGCCTGCTCCAGGAAGGCCTGCACCGAGGTGGAGAAGCTGTCGTACGGGTGGTGCAGCAGGACGTCGCGCTCGCGCATCGCCGCGAAGATGTCCGGCTGGGAGGCGGACTCGACGTCGGTCAGCCCGCGGGCCGTACCGGCCACGAACTTCGGGTACCTGAGCTCCGGGCGGTCCAGCTCGGCGATCCCGAACAGCCCGGTCAGGTCCAGCGGCCCGGGCAGCGGGAAGACCTCCGCCTCGGTGATGTTCAGCTCCCGCACCAGCAGGTCCAGGATGTAGGGGTCGATCGACTCCTCGACCTCCAGCCGGACCGGCGGGCCGAAGCGCCGCCGCATCAGCTCCTTCTCCAGGGCCTTGAGGATGTTCTCGGTGTCGTCCTCCTCCACCTCCAGGTCCTCGTTGCGGGTGACCCGGAAGGCGTGGTGGGCCAGCACCTCCATCCCCGGGAAGAGCTCCTCCAGGTGCGCGCCCATGACGTCCTCCAGCGGGACGTACCGCTGGGGGGAGGCCTCCAGGAAACGGGCCAGCGACTGCGGCACCTTCACCCGCGCGAAGTGCTTGTGGCCGGACACCGGGTTGCGGACCACCACGGCCAGGTTGAGCGAGAGCCCCGATATGTACGGGAAGGGGTGCGCCGGGTCGACGGCAAGCGGGGTCAGCACGGGGAAGATCTTCTGCCGGAACAGGGTGTGCAGCCGGGCCTGCTCCTTCTCGGCCAGCTCCGGCCAGCGGACCACCTCGATGCCCTCGGCGGCGAGGTCCGGCAGCACCTCCTGCTGGAACGCGGCGGCGTGCCGGGCCATCAGCTCGCGCGAGCGGGTCCAGATCAGGTCCAGCACCTCGCGCGGCTGCAGACCCGATGCGCTGCGCTGGGCGACGCCGGTGGCGATCCGGCGCTTGAGACCGGCCACCCGGACCATGAAGAACTCGTCCAGGTTGCTGGCGAAGATCGCCAGGAACTTCGCCCGCTCCAGCAGCGGGATCCCCGGGTCCTCGGCCAGCTCCAGGACCCGCTCGTTGAACGCCAGCCAGCTCCGCTCCCGGTCCAGGAAGCGGCCCTGCGGCAGTGCTTCGAACTCCTGCTCGTCCGTGGCCGGCAGCTCCGGCGGGATGCCCAGCGCACCGGACATCCTGGCCGGGGGCGCCAGCGGGGCAGGGACGGGGCGGGGGATGCTCATGGGTTCCAGCTCCTCCAGCAGGACGGCGTCCGGACGCGGATGGCTCTGCGGGCCGTCGTCCTCGCCCCGGGTCGCCCCCGGAGACAGCGCCCACCCACCGGGCGCGGTCCGTACAGGACCGGCCGACGAATGGCGGTCGACTCTGCACGAGCGAGACACTACGGACTTCATCCTGTGATCTTCGCGGCAGCAATTGAATCCACGGTAAACACCGCATGGCCGGGAGGAAAGCTGAGTCGGTCGGAGCAAGGGGCGGTGCCGTTCTCCGCCCCCGCCCGCGACCGCTCCGTTACGGCTGGGCCTTCCCGGCCTGGATTTCCGGTTCGGGTTCGAGTGTGGGTTCGGGCTCGGGTTCGAGTCGGGTTCGGGTGTGGGCCCGGGTCTAGGCGGGTGCCTGGGTCGGCCGGTCCGCCTGGTACCGGGCGCGGTACATGAGGTCCACCTCGTGAATGGTGAATCCCAATCGCTCGTATACCCGCACGGCGGCCGGATTGTCGGCGTCGACGTAAAGGAGGACCGTCGCCAGTCCGCGCTCGCCGGCACCTGACCCGGTCAGGTGCCGCAGGCCCGCCGCGGTCAGCGCGCGGCCCAGACCGCTGCCCTGCTCCGCCGGGTCCACCCCGACCACGTACACCTCGCCGAGCTCCGGCTCGGTGGCGGTGGCAGGGTGCACCTTGGTCCAGTGGAAGCCGACCATCTTGCCGCCCCGGGTGGCGAGGAAGAAGCCGGCCGGGTCGAACCAGGGCTCGGCGATCCGCTCGGCCAGGTCCTGCTCGGTCCAGGAGCCCTGCTCCGGGTGGTGGGCGAACGCCAGGGCGTTCAGCCGCAGCCACTCGGCGTCGTCCTCCCCCGGGCGGAAGGTCCGGAGCTCGACGCCCTCGGGAACGGGCACCGCCTCGGTCTGCGGACCGGTACGACGCATCTGCCGCAGCTCGCGGACCAGCTCGGCGCCGTACGCCCCGGCCAGGTGCCGGGCCGCCGGGTGACCACCGTGCACCCAGAAGTCCACCGCGTCCCGCCCGGCCTGGTGGGCCTGGGCCAGTACGGCGTCGACCAGCGGACGGGCCAGGCCGCGGCCACGGGCGGCCGGGTCGATCACCAGCTCGGCGGCGGGGTTGGCGCTCGGAGTCTCCGGAACCTCGAGCTGGCCGTAGCCGACGACGGACCCGCTCTCGCTCCCGATGAAGTGGGTGACACCCGGGCGGGGCGTCTCGGCGTTCCGCAGCCGGAGCCGGCCCTGCTCGGACACGGCGGCCCGGCCGTCGACCGCCTGGGCCTCCGCCAGAACACGCAGGGCGCCGTCGCGCTCCTCGGGGCGGAGCACATTGCTCGCAATGACCGCTGTCTGATCGTCCATGCACTGACGATACGTCAACGAAATGCGAAAAGCCCCTGATCCTTTTCGGATCAGGGGCTTTTCTGAAGAATTGTTCGGCGGCGTCCTACTCTCCCACAGGGTCCCCCCTGCAGTACCATCGGCGCTGTGAGGCTTAGCTTCCGGGTTCGGAATGTAACC
>NZ_JBSFGK010000051.1:12627-59557 GCF_053596495.1 Kitasatospora sp. NPDC001683 | reverse complement strand
ACCCCACCCACAGAGTCGGCAGTCGGAAAATCATCCAGCCCCCGGAGCGGCCACCCCCGGAACCGCCCCGGCCACCCACCCTCCCGAGAGCCCCCCACCCCACAGAACCCCCCACCCGTTTGCCTCCCGCTAGCGCCTGCTTGCAATTGCAAGCGCCCTGCTGCACGCTGTCTCCATGGCCTCACTGAACGTCGGCTCGCTGGGCGAGTACATCCGCGAGCAGCGCCGCAACGCGCAGTACTCACTGCGCCAGCTGGCGGAGGCCGCCGGCGTGTCCAACCCCTACCTCAGCCAGATCGAGCGAGGGTTGCGCAAGCCGAGCGCGGAGATCCTGCAGCAGATCGCCAAGGCGCTGCGGATCTCGGCGGAGACGCTGTACGTCCAGGCCGGGATCCTGGAGGAGCGGCGGGGTGAGGGCCTGGAGCTGCGGGCCTCGATCCTGGCCGATCCGCTGATCAACGAGCAGCAGAAGCAGGCGCTGCTCGCGGTCTACGACGCTTTCCTCAAGGAGAACGCCGCTTCGGCCTCCACCCCGACGACCGACGGCGCGGCCACCCAGCACACCCACCGGGAGGACCGGTAACCATGCCGATCACCGACGAGATCAAGAAGACCCTCACCGACCCGACCCCGCTGTACGCCCTGGCCGGTGCCGGGGACCTCGCGTACGAGAAACTGCGCGAGGTGCCGGGCCGGGTCGAGGCGCTGGCGGCGGACCGCCAGGGCGCACAGGAGAAGGCGACCGCCAGGCTGCACGAGGCGCAGGAGTTGCTGGCCGGGGCACCGGCCAAGGTCTCCGAGGCCGTCAGCGCCTTCCCCGCCGACCTCAAGGTCCTGCAGGAGCGGGCCCAGGACTTCGCCCTGCAGCAGGTGGCCCGCGCGCTCGAGCTGGCCGTCCGGGCCAAGGAGACGTACGACGAGCTGGCCGAGCGCGGCAAGGTCGTGGTGGAGAAGGCCCGCCCCCAGCAGGCCCCGGCCGCCGCACCCGCCGTCGAGGCCGAACCGGCGGACGACGCCGACGCCCGCGCGCCGAAGAAGTCCGCCAAGGCCCGGAGGAGCAGCCCCGAACTCTCGGAGTGACCGCGTGACCGCGTGACCGCGTGACCGTGCCCGCGCCGCCGGGGCACATCCGGTGACGGCGGGACGTTCACACCGTGCGGGCGGCCGCCGTGCCAGGATGAGCGGCGGCCGGGGCGCAGCAACCCGAGAGACGTAGGAGATCGCGATGACCGGAGTGTTCCAGATCCTGGCCTTTTCCTACCTGAACCCGTTCTGGTGGCTGGCCGTCGCCATCCTGGGCTACAAGTTCTTCGCGCTGGTCGACGCGGCCACCCGCCGGGAGGACGCCTACCGGGCGGCGGACAAGAAGACCAAGGGGTTCTGGGTGGCGGTCCTCGGGATCAGCTTCGGCTGGGACCTGCTGTTCGGGGCGAACTTCCTCGGCAGCATCGGCACCCTGGCCGGCCTGGTCGCCTCGATCGTCTACGTGGTGGACGTCCGCCCCGCGATCCGGGCCCTGACCGGCGGCAGCGGTCGGGGCGGGCGGAGCAACACCGGCCCGTACGGCCCCTGGTAGGCCACGGCCGGTCGGACGGACGACGCCGCAGCCCGGGCGGGGAGTTCTCCCCGCCCGGGCTGCGGCGTTCCGGCAACTCGGCTCGGCCGAGGAGCTCGGCCGAGGAGCTCGGCCGAGGAGCTCAGCCGAGCAGCAGTTGCACCGGGTTGCGCTCCAGCAGCAGCACCGCGACGTCGTCGGTCAGCGCGCCGCCGTTCAGCTCCTCGACCTCCGCGATCGCGCTGTCGACCAGCCGGCCCCGGGTGAGCCCGGCGGCCTGGTGGTCGGCGATCAGGTCGGCGAGCCCGTCCTGGCCGAGGCGGCGCGACCCGGCCCCGACCCGGCCCTCGATCAGCCCGTCGGTGTAGAGCAACAGTCGCCAGCCGGGCTGGAGTTCGACCTCGTGGGCGGGCCAGGCGGCCTGTCCGTCGTGGCAGGGCAGCAGGCCGAGCGCGGGTCCCGCGAGCTCGGAGGGCAGGGTGACCGGGGTGTGGTCGCGTCCGAGCAGCAGCGGCGCCGGGTGTCCGGCGAGGTAGAGCCGGGCCTTCTCGCAGGTGCCGAGCGAGTCGAGGTCGGTGACGGCGGCGCCGGGTTCGATGACGAGCATGCAGAGCGTCGCGAAGATCTCGTCGCTGCGCCGTTCGTGCTCCAGCACGTGCTGGAGGGTGGTGAGCAGGGTCTCGCCGGTGAGGCCGGCGAAGACCAGGGTGCGCCAAGCTATCCGGAGCGCGACGCCGAGCGCGGCCTCGTCGGGGCCGTGGCCGCAGACGTCGCCGATCACGACGTGGACGGTGCCGTCCTCGGTGCGCACGGCGTCGTAGAAGTCGCCGCCGAGCAGGGCGCGGCGGCGGCCGGGGCGGTAGCGCCGGGTGAAGGAGAGCCCGGCGCCGTCCAGCAGCGGGGTGGGCAGCAGGTGGCGCTGCAGGCGGGCGTTCTCCTGGCCGCGCAACTCGGCCTCGACCAGGCGGCGCTGGGACTCGTCGGCGCGCTTGCGCTCGACGGCGTAGCGCAGCGCGCGGGCCAGCAGCGGGCCGTCCGTCTCGTGCTTGAGCAGGAAGTCCTGGGCGCCGGCGGCGACGGCGGCCGCGCCGAGTTCGGCCCCGGCGGCGTCGGTGAGCACCACCACGGGGATGTGCGGGGCGCGGCGGAGCAGCTCGTGCAGGCCCTCCAGGCCGTCCGAGGCCTCGGACGGGTGCGGCAGGTCGGCCGGGGAGGCCAGGTCGAGCAGCACGCAGCCGAACTCGGTGCCGCGGGCGCGTCCGCGCCGGGTGGCGAAGGAGGACTGGGCGAGCAGCTGGGTGGCCTGCTCGAGGCCGCGGGCCCAGTGGATCTCGATCGAGGTGCCGCTGTCGGCGACCGCCGCCTTGATCAGCTGGGCGTCCGAGGCGTCGTCCTCGATGACCAGCAGCCGCAGCGGCGCGCCGCCGCCGTCGGGCCCGTCGCCGGCCGGCGGAACGCTTCCCGCCTCGGTGACGTGCGACGGGTGGTGGGTGCCGTGCGCGGTCCGGACCGGCTGCGAGCGGGGGTGGGGTATCGGGGGAGTGGCCGTGGCCGGGCCGGTCGTCGCCGGGCGCTTACGGGCATGGCCGACGGGGGCGCCGTCATGGGCGCCCGGCAGGTCCGCGGCACCAGGTGCCCGCCCGTCTCCCGTTGCGGGCATCGGTGGTTCCTCCCTTTCCCCGACTGCGTAACGGCCGGCGTCCGTCCGCAGTGCCCGCCTGGCACCGCGCGTCGGGGAACTTCTCGCGACCATAACGTGATCTCCGGGGATTTCTCTGGCCGACCGGCGCCGTTGTGGTTATTGCCACGCCGGTGGCGGGGTGGTGATCGGATTCGGACGACGGCTCGGATCCCGGCCCGGCGGCTGCCGGGCGGGCCCGGGGAAGGGGGTTGGTGGTGAGGACACGGATCACCCTGGTCGAGGGTGACATCACGGAACAGCAGGTGGACGCGGTGGTGAACGCCGCCAACTCGTCGCTGCTGGGCGGCGGCGGGGTGGACGGTGCGATCCACCGCCGGGGCGGGCCGCGGATCCTGGAGGAGTGCCGCCGGCTGCGGGCCTCGCACTGGGGCAAGGGGCTGCCCGTCGGGCGGGCGGTGGCGACCACGGCCGGGCGGCTGCCGGCCCGGTGGGTGGTGCACACCGTCGGGCCGGTGTACCTGGCGGAGGAGTACGAGGGGCGGGCTGAGCTGCTGGCCTCCTGCTATCGAGAGTCGCTGCGCACGGCGGCCGAGTTGGGCGCGCGCACGGTGGCCTTCCCGGCCGTGTCGGCCGGGATCTACGGCTGGCCGCCGGCCGACGCGGCCCGGATCGCGCTCGGCACCGTCGCCGGGGTGCTGGGCGGCGGTGACGCGCGGGCGGGCGCGGAGCTGGCGGAGGTGCGGTTCGTGCTGTTCGGGACGGAGATGTACGGGGTTTTCGAACGGGCCCGGAGGGAGCTGCTCGGGCCGGAGGGCTGACGCTCCCATCGTGACGTGACGAGGCGTCAACACGCCAGAGATATTCGATAACTCGTTCGAGTGAGGATGTCGGGAAGCTCACCAGCACGGCGACGCCGGACGGCGCTACGGCGCGAGCGCCGTCCAGGGCAGCGTGACCTCGCCCTGCCGCCACCGCCCCCGCGCGTCCACCAGCGGCCAGCTGCCCGCCAGCGCCGTGCACGCCGCCACCCACCGCTGCCGCGCCCCGAACGCCCCGTACGGCGCGGCCGCTGCCCAGGCCCGGTCGAAGTCGGTCAGGAAGGTGTGCACCGGCCGCCCCGGCACGTTGTGGTGGATCAGCGCCTTCGGCAGCCGTTCGGCCAGGTCGGAGGGCTGGCCCAGGCCGCCCAGCCGGGCCGCGAAGGTCACCGTCCGGGGCCCTTCCGGCCCGAGCGCGACCCAGACGTGCCGCCGCCCGATCTCGTCGCAGGTGCCCTCGACCAGCAGCCCGTCCGGGGCGAGCCGGGCGCACAGCCGTTCCCACACCGCGGCCACCGCCGACTCGTCGTACTGCCGCAGCACGTTGGCCGCCCGGATCAGCTGGGCCGGCGCGCCGCCGTCCAGCGGCACCTCGAAGCCGCCGCGCCGGAAGGTGAGCAGCGGCGGCTCGGCGTACGGCAGCGCGGCCGCGACCCGCTCCGGCTCGATCTCGATCCCGACCACCCGGACGTCCGGCCGTACCGTGCGCAGCCGTCCGGCCAGTTCCACGGCCGTCCACGGCGCCGCGCCGTAGCCGAGGTCGACCGCCACCGGCGGCCGCTCGGCGGCGCGCAGCGCCCGGCCCAGGGTGTGGGCGATCCAGCGGTCCATCCGGCGCAGCCGGTTGGTGTTGGTGGTGCCCCGGGTGACCGTCCCCACCGGCCGTCCGGTCCGTCCGCGGGCGGGCGCGGCGGTCGCGGGGTCGAAGGAGGCAGCCATGCCCAGAAGGGTAGTCGGCGTCCGTGGACCGGGTCGGCCAGCGCCCTGACCTGGGCGGATGCCGGCCCGGCCGACCGATCGCCGGGACCGGGAATGCCGGGCGACCGTCGAGTGGTTGGCACACTGGTGGTGATGTGTGCCCGGACGGGGCAGCGCACACCGGACATGCGGCGGCCCGTTCACGCGGACCCGCCGAGACGGGCCGCACACGAGGAGGCTTCAGCCAGGTGATCCAGCACCCCGTCCGTTCGGTACGCCGTGCCCAGTCCGCCACGCCCGCGCGGGGCCGGTTCCAGTCGCTCGTCCCGGGCCGGCGCCGCCCGCGCCGGATAGCCATGCTCAGCGTGCACACCTCGCCGCTGCACCAGCCCGGCACCGGGGACGCGGGCGGGATGAACGTCTACATCGTCGAGCTGGCCAAGCGCCTGGCCGAGCTCAACATCGAGGTCGAGGTGTTCACCCGGGCGATCTGCTCGGACGACGCGCCGACCGTCGAGCTGGCCCCGGGCGTGCTGGTCCGGCACGTCACCGCCGGGCCGTACGAGGGCCTGGTCAAGGAGGACCTGCCGGCCCAGCTGTGCGCCTTCACCCACGGGGTGCTGCGGACGGAGGCGGGCCACCGCCCCGGCCACTACGACCTGGTGCACTCGCACTACTGGCTCTCCGGGCAGGTCGGCTGGCTGGCCGCGCAGCGCTGGGGCGTGCCGCTGGTGCACACCATGCACACCATGGCGAAGGTCAAGAACGCCGCGCTGGCCGAGGGTGACACGCCCGAGCCCGCGGCCCGGGTGATCGGTGAGACCCAGGTGGTCGAGGCGGCCGACCGGCTGATCGCCAACACCACCGAGGAGGCCGCCGAGCTGGCGCTGCACTACGCCGCCCGGCCGGAGCAGCTGGCCGTCGTCCACCCCGGCGTCAACCTGGACGTCTTCCGCCCCGGCGGCCCGCGCACCGCGGCCGACGCCCGGGCCCGGCTGGGCCTGCCGCAGGACGCCGCGGTGCTGCTGTTCGCCGGGCGGATCCAGCCGCTGAAGGCGCCGGACGTGCTGCTGCGGGCGGTCGCCGCGCTGCTGGAGCGCCGCCCGGAGCTGCGCGAGCGCCTGGTGGTGCCGGTGGTCGGCGGGCCGTCCGGCACCGGGCTGGCCCGGCCGGAGAGCCTGCACAAGCTCGCCGCCCAGCTGGGCATCGGCGACGTGGTGCGCTTCCACCCGCCGGTCGGCCAGACCCGGCTGGCGGACTGGTACCGCGCGGCGACGGCCCTGGTGATGCCCTCGTACAGCGAGTCCTTCGGCCTGGTGGCGCTGGAGGCCCAGGCCTGCGGCACCCCGGTGGTGGCGGCCGCGGTCGGCGGCCTGCCGGTCGCGGTGCGGGACGGCGAGTCCGGCACCCTGGTGCCCGGCCACGACCCGCTGGAGTGGTCGCACGCGCTGGAGCCCTACGTCACCGACCCGGCGCTGGTGGCGCGGCGCGGCGCGGCGGCGGCCCGGCACGCGGCCGCCTTCGGCTGGGACACCGCCGCGGCGACCACCGCCGAGGTGTACGCCGGCAGCCTGGCCCGCCCGGCCGGCCGGCTGGCCGGGGCCCTGCGCCGCTGACTCCGGTGCGAGACCTCGGCTGCGCTCTTCGGGTACTGCCGAGTAACGTCACCCCCATGGCAATCCGCACCAAGGACGAGGCCCTGACCCTCCTGCGCACCGCCCTGGACGACGCCGGAGTGTCCTGGGAGCCGGCCGCCGCCGACCCGTACACGCTGGTGGCGACCCTCCCGGGCACCCGCAAGCTGAACACCGCCTGCGCCCTGCGGGTCGGCGACCACACCCTGTCGGTGAACGCCTTCGTGATCCGCCGTCCGGACGAGAACCACGAGGCCGTCTACCGCTGGCTGCTGGAGCGCAACACCCGCCTCTACGGCGTCGCGTACGCGATCGACGCGCTCGGCGACGTCTACCTGGCCGGCCGCCTGCCGCTGGAGTCACTCACCCCGGACGCCGTCGACCGGCTGCTCGGCACGGTGCTGGAGAACGCCGACGAGCCCTTCAACACCCTGCTGGAACTGGGCTTCGCCTCGGCGATCCGGCGCGAGTGGGAGTGGCGCACCAAGCGCGGGGAGTCCACCCGCAACCTGGCCGCCTTCGCCCACCTGGCCGCCCCGGCCGCCGACTGACCCGACCTGAGCACCCGGGCCGGCGCGGCCCCGGGTGCTCAGGCGCCCGCCGGAGCCTTCTCGGCCTCCGCCGTCGGCGCCACCCCGGTCGCCGCGTCCGCCCCGGCCGTCGTCCGAGCGCGGCGGGCCACCGCCACGTGACCGAGCGCCGCCACCGTGCCGCAGATCCCGCAGCCGACCCACAGCACCCCGGCGCCGGCGTGCTGCAGCACCACGCCGCCGACCCCCGGGCCGAGGAACATGGCGAGCGACCAGGAGAGCGAGTAGACGCCCTGGTAGCGGCCGCGTCCGTGGGTCGGTGACAGTTCGGCGACCAGGCCCATCGTGGTCGGCGCGTTCAGGATCTCGCCGACCGTCCAGACCGCCACCGAGAGCGCGAACAGCCAGGCCGAGGAGCCGGCGAGCGCCGCCAGCCCGAAGCCCCATCCGGCGAGCAGGCAGCTGGCGATCAGCAGTCCGGTCCGGGAGCGGCCTTCCATCCAACGGGTCAGCGGGATCTGCAGCACCACGATGAGCAGCCCGTTCAGGCCGATGACCACTCCGTACTCGGTGGCGGTGATGCCCGAGGCGCCCATGTCGACGGGCAGGGTGGTGCTGCTCTGCTGGAAGACCAGGGCGAGCAGCAGGTTGAGTCCGACCACCGCCATGAACCGGCCGTCGCGGAACACCGTGCCGAGGCCGATCGTGGGTCCGCCGTCGGCCTTCGCGTTCGCGAGCGGCTGCGCCGGCTTGGTCTCCGGGATCCGGATGAAGATCACCACCGCGCAGACCAGCGTGGAGAGCGCGTCCAGCAGGAAGAGCGTGAGGTAGCCCTGGGTCGCGATCACCCCGGCCACCGCGGCGGAGACACCGAAGCCGATGTTGATCGCCCAGAAGTTCAGCGAGTACGCCCGGACCCGGTCCTCGGCCGGTACGAGGTCGGCGATGATCGCCGAGGTGGCCGGTCGGGTGGCGTTGTTGCACAGGCCGACCAGGAAGGCCACCACGGCGATCGCCACCTGGCCGTCCACGAAGCCGAGCACGGCGGTGGCCGCCGCGGTGCCGAGCTGGGCGGCGACCAGCGTGGGCCGGCGCCCGATCCGGTCGGCCAGCACGCCCGCGCCGACCGCCGCGATCGTCGAGCCGAGACCGAAGAGGGAGGCCACCAGGCCCGCGTAGGAGGCCGAGTACCCCCGCTCGGTGGTCAGGTACAAGGACAGGAAGGTGATCACGAAGGCGCCGAGCTTGTTCACCAGGGTGCTCACCCAGAGCCACCAGAACTGCCGCGGCAACCCGCCCACCGTCTCGCGCACCAGTCTTCGGATCCGGGAATCGGCGGCCAGGGTTACGAGCATGTGGGGGCTCCCGAGGGCAGGCGTCCGCTGAGCGGCGCGGGCAGGCCCGGTCAGCCGACGTGGGTAAGTGGCAGATAACCGCGGCACAGATTACCCAGCCGCCCATGGCCCCCACCAGGGGTTTTCCGGCCCTCCACTAAGCTGGGGGCCATGGCTGACACGACGTACCGACTCATCCTGCTCCGCCACGGCGAGAGCCAGTGGAACCAGAAGAACCTGTTCACCGGTTGGGTCGACGTCGACCTCAACGAGAAGGGCGAGAAGGAGGCCGCCCGCGGTGGCGAGCTCCTGGCCGCCGAGGGCCTGTTCCCCGACGTGGTGCACACCTCGCTGCTGCGCCGCGCCATCCGCACCTCGCAGATCGCCCTGGACAAGGCCGACCGCCACTGGATCCCGGTCAGCCGCAGCTGGCGCCTGAACGAGCGGCACTACGGCGCGCTGCAGGGCAAGGACAAGGCCCAGACCCTGGCCGAGTTCGGCGAGGAGCAGTTCCAGCTGTGGCGCCGCTCCTACGACACCCCGCCGCCGGTGCTGGCCGACGACGCCGAGTACTCGCAGGCCGGTGACGCCCGCTACGCCGACATCCCGAGCGAGCTGCGCCCGCGCACCGAGTGCCTGAAGGACGTCGTCGAGCGGATGCTCCCGTACTGGTACGACGCCATCGTCCCGGACCTGGCCGCCGGCAAGACCGTGCTGGTCACCGCCCACGGCAACAGCCTGCGCGCGCTGGTCAAGCACCTCGACGGCATCTCCGACGCGGACATCGCCGGCCTGAACATCCCGACCGGCATCCCGCTGGTCTACGAGCTCGACGCCGACTTCAAGCCGGTCGCCAAGGGCGGCCGCTACCTCGACGCGGAGGCCGCCGCGGCCGCCATCGAGGCGGTCAAGAACCAGGGCAAGAAGTAACCCACCTGGCGAAACGGCCCCCCACCTGCGCGTTTGGCGCTGGTGAGGGGCCGTCGTCATTCCCGGGCCGCCTGTGGGCCGTCAGCCTTCGTGATCTTGGGGCTTGAAGACCCCTTCGATCGCCTTCCGGGCCCGGTGCCGGCTGTCCGGCATCAAGTGGGCGTACACCCGGAGCGTCAGCCCCGGATCGGCGTGGCCCAGGTACTCGCTCACCGCCTTGATGCTCTCCCCGGCGTCCAGCAGGACCGACGCGAAGAAGTGCCGGAGCGCGTGCATACCGTGCTCCCGGGCGGACGCGTACGACTCGCCCTTGCCGGGCGTCGGGATGACTCCGGCGGCGGCCAGCGCGGGTTTCCAGTGGTCTTCGTTCAGCATGCCGCGCCAGACGATCGACTCGGACAGGCTGGTGAAGATCAGGCGCTTCGTGACCGGCGGTCCACCGACCTTCATCCACGGCAACGTGATTTCCACCGGTGGGAACCGCTTCATGTGGGCCTTGAGCGCGTCGGCCACCGGCGCCGGGAGCGGCACGCTCCGCAGCGTCCCGCCCTTCGGCGGCGCGAACACCGGCTTGCTCCGGCTCAGCTTGAGCTGCTGGGTGACGTGCATCGTGGTCGCGTCGAAGTCGAGCGCATCCACGGCCAGGCCCAGGATCTCGCCCTGCCGAAGCCCGCAGCCGGCGCCGACGTCGACCGTCGCCCGGTACCGCTCGGTCATCGCCTCCCGGACGGCGAAGACCCGCTCCGGCTCCCACGGGACGACCCTCCGAGAGCCGACGACCGGCGGGCGCACGGTCTGTGCGGCGCACGGGTTCCGGAGCAGAATACCGTCGTCCACGGCCGCGCTCAGCACCGCCCGCACGTTGGAGAAGATGACCCGGGCGTACGACCCGGACATGCCGGAGGTCTCCAGCTCGGCCACGAACTCCCGGATGTGGCTGGGCTGGAACGACACGACCGGCCGGGCCCCGATCCGCGGGAAGGCGTGCCGCCGCAGCTGCGACTGCATCGAAGCCTGCGTGTTCGGGTCGCTGGTCTGACTCCTCAGCCAGTGTTCGGCGAACTCCTGGAACGTGGTCTTCGCCGTCGTCGGGTCGAGGTACTGGCCGCGCGACATGTCGGCCTCGATCCGGGCCAGCCACTCCTCCGCCTGCCGCTTCTGCCGGTCGGGGAAGCTCTTGCTCTTCTCGGTGCCGTCCGGGGCGACGTAGCGGGCCCGGTAGCGCTTGCCAGTGCCGTAGCGGTCGGCGCGGACCCGGCGGGGCTTGCCGTCCGGGCCGGTCGCGGTCTTGTACCAGCGGTCTTGGATGTGTCCGGCCATGAGGCCGCTCCTAGGGGTTGAAGCGTGGACGTGATGGAGGGGGTGTCAGGCCGGGCGCGGGAGGGGTGTCAGAGGCGTCAGAAATGGGTGTCAGACGCGTCAGACACCCCTCGCACGCACGCGTTACCTGGGGAAAACGGCCCTTTCGGCGTCACGGCCGTCTGACGCGTCAGGGCCGTCAGAAAGAGGGCTGGGCGGTGGTTCAGGCTGCCTGGTGGGTCTGGTCGGCGACCCACTGGGCGACGGCTTCGGGGTGGTAGCGGAGGTGCCGGCCGACGCGGAAGGCGGGCGGGCCTGTGCGCTTGCGGCGCCACTGGTACACGGTCTCCAGCGGGACGCCGAACATCGCAGCGATGTCCTCGGGGGTGAGGAAGCGGGTGGGCAGGGCGACGACGCTGGGTCGGGGGTCGTCCGAGGTGCGGCGGGTGGCCATGGGCCTCTCCTGCGGTGGTCGGGTTGGCGGGTGTCAGGCCAGGCGGGCCGGGGTGTCAGCGGCCGATGTCAGGCGGTGTCAGAGGCCGCCTGACACCGCGTTTGCCTAGGGGTTTGGGTGTCAGGGCTGTCAGGTGTCAGGGGTGTCAGGCCCGATGCCGGGGAAGACCCTGAGCCGGCGGGATATCCGGGGGCTCAGGGGCGAGAGCGGGCGCCCGTGATGCTTCACGGTTTCTCACGCTGAGCGATCTCCCACCCACCCCCCACCCGGTGGGAGAACGTCCTCCCGACCCTCTGAGCGGGTGGGAAGGGTCTTTCTCGGGTGGGGGGTGGGTGGGGGGAGACTACGAACAGTTACGGGAATCGGTGGTGCGTTTTGCTCGGCGGCCGGGTGCGGTGAGCTGTCGGACAGCAAGAGGAGCACCCCCCTCGCGGGCGCCGGTGCTCTTCTTGCCTGTCTGGGCGCGGCCCGGCGGGCGTCTGGCGCGGCTTGAAGAGGCCACCCGCCCGCCCTGGGGTGGGGTGGCTTCTTCTGGTCCGGCCGCGCCGTGGTGGGGAGCGTGCTCGGGGCGTCGTGGTCGCCGGTGGGGTGTCGAGGCCTCTGGACGGTCGGGCGGTCGGTGCGGCGGGTGTGCGGGGCATCGGGGGCCTCCGATGGGTCGGGTTCGGTGGTCGGTTCGGAGAGTTGGTGCGGTGCAGCGTCCGCAGTGCCCGCAGCGTCCGCAGGTGCGCTATCCGCACTGGTCGGGCGGGGTGTGGGGGGTGTGGACGCTGGCGGGGGTGCAGCGTCCGCACTCGGGGTGCCAGCGTCCGCAGCACGGGTGGTTGCGGACGCTTGACGGGCCTTTGCGGACGCTGCGCGGACGCTGGCGGGTCAGTTAGTGTCCGGGAAGTTCCTGCTGGTCAGGGGGCCTGCGCACGGACGGCCAGGACACTGCGGGCACTGCGGACGCTGCGTTCACCGAACTCTCCGGATCGGCCAGGGAGATTGTGATGAGGCGGCGGCGGTGGCGGTCGGCTGAGCGCTGAGTGTCGTCGACCAGGACGCCGACCGTGCGCAGGACCGGGGCGAGGCGCTTGAGCTGCCCGCTGGCGCGGGTGGCGTCCTTGGGCCACTTCGGGTGGAAGGTCTCACCGGTGAGGGACAGGCGGGCGAGGAGTTCCCCGGCGGTGCCGCTCCAGTGACCGGCGTCGTCCACCAGGGCCAGGACGGCCGAGCCGAACGGGTCGCCCTCCAGGGCGTCGGCGTTGGTGTTCGCGGAGGCGGCCAGGTAGGCATCTAGGGTGGTCCACCCCCGGATCTGGTCGAGGGCGGCCAGTACGCGGGCGAAGTCGGCCATGCGCGGCAGGCTGTCCAGCCGGATCATCGGCAGCAGGGCCAGGGCTTCGGCAAGCAGGTCGAGTAGGGCGGCCAGGATCGCGGGGCGGTGCTCGGCGAACGCGGCGTCCAACTCCTGCTCGGTGCGGCGCTGGGAGGGGTCGATGAGCTGGAGGTCCAGGGTCATCAGCCGCTCGGCCAGGTCACCGGCCAGGGCCCCGGCGTCGATGGTGGTCATGGCCAGCACCCGGCGGAAGGTGAGGACGACGACGTCGTCGTCGGTGTACAGGGCGCGGTCCACGATGCCGTCGCCGGTCACGGCCTTGCACAGGGTGTCGGACAGCCAGGGCGGGATGGTGGAGACGTTGTCCAGGCACAGCGCCCAGGAGTTGAACGCCTGGGTGGCCCACGCCTTGATGTCCCGGGGCTGGGAGCGCTTGGTGGCCGGGGAGGGGTCGATCAGGTTCACCACGGTCTGTGCGGCTTTGGACTTGCCGGTGCCCTGCTCGCCCTTGAAGGTCAGGATCGGGTGCGGGATGTGCGGGATCCACGCGGCGACCAGCCAGCCGACGAGCTGGCGGAAGGCGGTGTCGTCCATGTTCACCAGGGAGCGCAGCCGGTCCAGGCCGGTGGCGGCCTGGTCGCGGTCGGGGGTGGGCATGACGGCCATGGCGCCGGAGCGGCGGAAGTAGACCGGGGAGCGGTCGGCCAGCAGCCAGGAGCCGGGCGTGATGATGACGCACCGGCCATCGGCGGTGCCCAGGTCCAGCACGATGCGCTCCGGTCCGCCGGCCACCCGCAGGTGGACCGGGACCGGGTCGGTGGCGGCGGCCTGTCCCTCCAGCACGGTCATCGCGTCGGCCAGGGAGCCCTGGGAGGGCACGGAGCCGCCGTTGGCGTCGGTGTAGGCGCGGGCCAGGGCCGAGCGCAGACCGGCCTTTCCCCGCAGCGGCAGCACGATCCTCGGCCCGTCCAGGGCGACGGCGTAGGGGCGGCCGTCCTCGGACACGATGAAGTCGTAGCGGGCGCGGGCCAGGGCGACGAGCTGGGTGGCCTGGTTCGGCTTGCCATCGTCGGCGGACACGGCGGCGCGGGCGACCGGCCGGGCGGGCCTGGTGTCGGCTGGGCGGGTCTCGCTGCGGGGATTGGTTGGTGGAGCGGTCGGAGTTGGTCGGGTCGTCTCGGGCACCGTTGGTGTCCTTCCGTCGTGTCGTCAGTCGAGTGGAGAAGTCGGGCGGGCCGGGGCCGACCGCGCGTCCTACCGCTGCCCCTTAAGAGCGCTTCTCCTTGGGGGAGTTGGCGGTGCTTGCGCGCGCACGCTCGCCCTCGATCCGCCAAGGAGAAGCGCTCTTAAGGAGGGGTGTTCACCGGCGGTCGGTCGGGTGCTCACCGGCGCTCACGGCCGGGCTTGAAGAGGCCACCGCCGCGCCTGAAACGGCTGCGGGGCGGGTGCCGCCAGGCCGGTGGCGGGGCTGGAGAAGCGCTTCTCCGGCCCCGGGTGTTCACCGGCCCTGAGTCGAGCGCTCACCGGTGTTCACCGGCTCTGACCAGGAGGTTCAGGTCCACGGCCGGAGGTTTCAGCCGCACCCCGGGCCATTTCAGGGACGGCCCCAGGTGTTTCAGCCCCGGTCAGTGAGCGGGGTGTGAGCGGCGGTGAACACCCCGGTGGTCACCGGTGAACACCCTCCTGGACCGGCCGCCGTTTCAGGCGCGGGGGTGGCCTCTTCAAGCCCGCTCGCCCCGGCTTCAAGGGCGCCCGGTGAGCGGCCCGTGAGCGGAGGTGAACACTGGTGAGCGTTCACCTGTCCCGGCCGCCGTTTCAGGTCCACCGGCGGCCGTTTCAGGTCCGGTCTTCCGGGGTTTCAGGGGCGCCCGGTGAGCGGCCCGTGAGCGCAGGTGAGCACCGGTGAGCGTCCACCCGCACAAGGCGTCAGGCGGCGGCCGGGGCCAGCAGCGACAGGACCGGCGCGGCCGGGGTCGGCGGGTGCGGGGCGGTCATGCCGAACGTGCGGGTGACGGCCTCGGCCACCAGCTTGGTGTAGGTGTAGAAGGGCCGACGCGGGTGCGACAGCGCGGCGCGGGCCAGCTCGGAGTACTCCTCGATCTGGGACGCGTCGGAGTCCACGATCGTGAACCGCAGGGCCTCGGCCAGTTCGTCGGAGTGCTGGAGGTCCGAGGCAGTGAGCATCATCGCCGGGTGGAAGGCCAGCAGGCCCACCAGGTCGTAGAACCGCAGCGACAGCGACACCCGCACCGAGAGGCGGGCCTCGGTCTCGCCCGGGTCCGCCTCGCCGAACAGCGAGACGTTCTCCTGGACCGCGTCGACAGTCAGGGACGGCTGAGTGGTGAGCGAAGCGTGCATGATGGAACTCCCTTCACCGGGGCACGAAGCGGCGTACTGACTTGGCGGTTGGGGCGCCGCTTCGCTGCGTTTGGGCAGGTCAGAGAAGTGCTAAGCCCTTCCCCCGTGCTGCTTAGGGGGGCTTTCGCTCTCTCGCGATACCCAAGGTAGGCAGAGGCTGCCTGTGCGTCAAGCCCCTCTAGCGGTACGCTTGCTTCGCCCCCCTAAGCGGTGAAGGGATCACGATGCACGAGGAGCTTGAGCAGGTGGCCAACGTGGCCGTCCCGATCGAACGGGCCAAGGCGGCGATTGCCCTGATGGCCGACTACCAGAACCGGGTGGTCGAGCTGTCCCGCGTCCGCCGGGAAGCCATCGAAGAGGCGTCGGCGGCGGGCATGTCGCAGACCGAAATCGCTGCTCTGCTCGGTGTAAGCCGCGGGCGTGTCGGTCAGCTCGCGTCCGCCGGCCCCGCCCCCGAGCGGGCGTTCTTCGGGTTGGGGCCGATGACCGTGGCGGTCGGAGGCAAGTACGAGGCCGGGAAGTCCCTGGAGGAGAACCCAAGCGAGGTTGTGACCAGGGAAGACCTGAGCAACTACGAGCACCTGCGCAAGCTGTTCACGGGTCTCAAGCTCGACTCGGGCTACGAGGTGATCCCGCCGTCCGGCATCGTGAACCTCAACCGTGACCACCTGGTCGTCATCTGTGGTCCGCGGCTGTCCCCGATCGTGGCCCAGGTGCTCGAAGGTGACGACAACCTGCGGTTCCGCAAGGACGACGCCTGGCACCTGGTGGACCTGCACACCGACACCGAGTACCGCTCGCCGCTCGACGTGGATGGCACGGCCGGGGACGTCGGCTACCTCGCTCGGCTTCCCCGCCTCGACGGCAAGGGGACGTTCCTCTACGTCGCGGGCATCCACGCGATCGGCGCGAACGGAGTCGTGCACTACCTGGAGAACCACCTCGGAGAGCTGTACCGCGAGGTTCGGACGAAGCGTTTCTCCACGCTCATCTCCTGCCGTTACGACCCGAAGACCCTGGAAGTTCTGGAGAGCAGCAGGGTTACCCCGATCTACCGACACGAGGGCTGACAGATGCGCGTCTCCATCGCCACCGCTCCGGGCGGCGCAAACCCGAACGAGGACTGGGTGGCGGCCACGCCCACGCTCGCCATCGTCCTGGACGGCCTGAGCACGGCCGGGCTGGACACCGGCTGTCGGCACGGCGTCCCGTGGTACGTCTCCCAGCTCGGCGGCCACCTGGTGGCCGCACTGGCAGAGCCCGGCCGGCCGCTGGCCGACGGGCTGGCGGAAGCGCTGGAGCAGGTGGCGGCTCTCCACCCGGGATGCGACCTCGGCAACCCCGGCACGCCGTCCGCGACGGTCTCGATCCTGCGGGCTGGTGCCGACCGGTTCGACTACCTCGTTCTCGCGGACTCGCCCATCGTTTTCGAGCGGGCCGACGACTACCAGATGGTCACCGACCTGCGGGTGGACACCGTGGTGCCCGAACTCCGCGCCGAGACGGAACGGTTCGCCACGGGCACGCCGGAGCACACAGGGGCCGTTCGCAGGATGGTCGAGGCCCAGAGGCTCACCCGGAACACCCTGGACGGCTACTGGGTGGCGGCCTCCAACGGCGAAGCAGCGCGCCATGCGCTCACCGGCGCGGTGCCGCTGGCCGGAGTCCGAGCAGCGGCAGTTCTGTCCGATGGGGCCTCGCGACTCGTCACCGAGTACCGTGCCGCATCGTGGGCGGACGCCTTCGCGACGCTCCGCGAGACTGGTGCGCATGGTCTGATCTCGGCCGTACGAACGGCTGAGGTCAGTGACCCTGACGGACTTCGATGGCCGCGATACAAGGTCAGTGACGACGCTGCTGTGGCGTTCTGCCAGCTCTCGTAGCCAGGACGGGTACCTCTTGGGTCTGCTGCAAGGAGGCCTTCCGAGCACCGATCCTTCGAGAAGAACCCGAGCACTGATCCTTCGAGAAGAACCCGAGTACCGATCCGAGAAGAAGATGCTGGTCGAGGCGAAGTTGCGAGGAACGACGAGGAACTGCGAGGAACGAAGAGGAACTACAAGGAAGTGAGAGCGCTCGTTTCATGTGGTTCAGTTGATAGAGTTCTCTTGTTGCTTGCTAGCAAGCAACAAGATCTTGCCAGCGAGCAACGAAGCAAGTTGGTTCAAACTTCTTGATTGAAGTCTGGAAGTAGCGAACGGTTGCTTCACTAGCTTCTACAACAGAACGCCCGGACCTGGCGGCAACCAGACCCGGGCTCCTGTGTAGAGAGGTCGAGTGAGTCCGGCCGACTAAGCAACGGCCGGGCTTGCTCGCGCTAGCCCTGGGCGCTCGTCCGGTTCTGCTCTCGACCATGGGGGAGCGCTAGTTCAGCGCACCAGCTGCTCTACGCAGCTCGCGATAGCCGTCACCGCCGTGAGTGCCGCAATGATGATCTGCCCCCAAGAGGGCTGACTCTCCTGCTTCCTGGCAGGTGGCCGTCGCTTTCCCATGTTTGCCCAGCTCCTCGGGTTGAAGTGTCTCGCAATGCGAGAACCTCGGCCGCTCGCCGAGGCGCGCAAGACCGTTGGAGCTGAACATCGATCAGCATACCGGTTGAGAGCGTGCGTTAAGACGTTTGCGGCGGTGATTACCCTTGATTAAGGCATTGGCTTCGGGCGTATCCGACCGATGTGACGTCGGTGCCAGGGCTGCGGTCCAGGGGTTCGCGCCCCGGGCCGTCTGTGGGCCGTCCGGCGTCGATCAAGGGCGGCCAGCGATGACAACTGCCGACGCCTCAGCCCCAGGTCAGGGGCCGTTGATCAGGCCCGAAAAACAGACAGGCCAGACCCAGGGCAAGAAGTAAGCCCGAAGGTTCCAGGGCTCCGCACCCGGTTCGCCGGGGGCGGGGCCCTCGGCATTCAACCGGCCTGCGGTGCGGGCGAGCCGGGGTCCGGCGGTCGACTCCCGGCAGCGCCCAAAAACGGTGGAGCGTCGAGGGGCCGAAGGACTTCCCGGCCGCCGGGCCCGCCGACGGCACCACCTACGCGGGCGGCAACGCCCGCTTCGCCGGGCTGGACGACCCGCACGGCGGCGCGTGGCCGACCACTCCGGTGACGGCGGGCCAGCAGCTCACCTTCACCCGGAGGTTCACGGCCAGGCACGCGATCACCGCCTTCGAGTACCACCTGACCAAGCCGGGCTACGACGCCGCCCAGCCGATCACCCGGGACGGCCTCGACCCGACGCCCTTCCTGGTCGTCCCGTACGGCGGGGTGCAGGTGCTGCCGAGCACGCTCAGCCACACCGCGACCCTGCCGAGCAGGCGCACCGGGCACCAGGTGGTCGTCGCGGTCTGGACGATCGCCGACACCGGGAACGCCTCCTACTCCTGCACCGACGTGCGGTTCTGATCCCCCGACCACGGGACGGGGCGCCCCGGGGTGCACGGCGCTGCACCCCGGGGCGCCCCGGTGGGTCCGGTGACGGTGGGCTTCCTCAGTGACCGCCGCAGCAGCCGCCGTCCGCGCCGCCGCACTGGCAGGGCGCGCCGGACTGGCAGCCGCATCCGCAGCCCGGGCCGCAGCCACAGCCGGCCGCGAGGACGGGCAGCAGCTTCGGAGCGGGCGGCTCGACGGTGTCGTGGGCGGTTGCCGGTCGGGTCGGGTTGGCCTTCATCGAGCTCTTCCCTCCTAGTGACGGGCACACCACGGTGCCCCGTCCTCGAGTGAAGCCGCCGTTCGGCGGGAGCGTCAACGGGCGCGCAGTGGTGGGAAGTACGGGGAACCGTGCGCCCACACCACCGTCGCCGCAGGTTTACTCACCCCTGGAGGTGAGCCGCGGTCACTCCGCCCCCGCGGTCGCTCCGTCCTGCCGTCACTCCGCCCCCGCGGCCTCCGCCGCCTCGGTGGCGGCCACGAACTCGGCCACGTGCTCGCCCGTCACCAGGTACACCACGCGCTTGGCGACCGACACCGCGTGGTCCGCGAAGCGCTCGTAGTAGCGGCCGACCAGGGTGATGTCGACGGCGGTCTCGATGCCGTGGTGCCAGCGCTCGTCGATCAGGTGCGACAGCAGCTCGCGGTGCAGGGCGTCGATCCGGTCGTCGTCCTGCTCCATCTCCAGGGCCTTGTCGACGTCCTTGGTGGCGATCACCAGGCCCGCCTTGGCCACCAGGCGCTGGGCGAGCTGGCCCAGCTCCAGGACGGTGGACTGCAGGTCGGCGGGCACCGCCGACTCGGGGTAGCGCATCCGCGCGACCTTGGCGACGTGCCGGGCGAGGTCCCCGCAGCGCTCCAGGTCGGCGCTCATCCGCAGGGACGTGACCACGATGCGCAGGTCGGTGGCGACGGGCTGCTGGCGGGCGAGCAGGTCGATGGCGCGGTTCTCGAGATCGTGGTGGAGATCGTTGATCTTCTCGTCGGCGGCGATCACGCCCTCCGCCAGCGCCAGGTCCGCGTCGAGGAGGGCGGTGGTGGCCCGGCCCAGGGCCGAGCCGACCAGCCGGGCCATCTCGACCAGGCTGTCGCCGATCGCATCGAGTTCCTCGTGGTACGCGTCGCGCATGTTCTCTCCTCAGTAGCTGTGTCGGTGGCGGTGCCGACCGGTCAGCCCGTCCGACCATCGTTCCGCGTTCGGGCGACCGCTGCTGGTGGCGCGAATGGTACGCGCGCACCCGAGACCCCGGCGGCCGTTCGGCGCACCGATCTCTCCCACACGGGCTGCATGACCAACTCTGTGCCGTTCGGGCGACGAGGCACGGCCGCCCCGGTGAACCGGCAGCCACCTGGAGGTGAATTCTCGGCAACGCGCGGTCGATGCCTTGATCCAGCCCTTGGGGAGTGCCCAGGCCGTGCGCTTACGCTGGCCACATGGACGTGAACGTGGCCGCTGCCGCTGCCTGCGCCATAGCCGGGCTCGGCGTCGGCCTCACCGCCTCCATCGCCTTCCGCTGGAGCGAGCGCGAGCAGGCCAGGAGCAGGTACGCCGGCGGCAAGCACTACGGCCGGTACCAGCCGCTGGGCACCGGCACCCCGGAGCCCCCGCTGCCGCCGGGCGTCGACACCGTGCTCTCCGTGCTCCGCTCCTGCGCGATCGTGCTGGGCGAGGGCGACGAGGTGGTCAAGGCCAGCTCGGCGGCGTACGCGATGGGCTTGGTGCGCGGCGGCGCGGTCGCCGTGGACCAGATGCTCGCACTGGCCCGCGCCACCCGCCGGGACGGCGAGATCCGGCAGGTGGAACTGGAGGTGCCCCGCCCCGGCGCGGCCCGCGCGGCCGAGCCGCTAGCGGTCTCCGTCCGGGTCGCCCCGCTGGGCTCCCGGCTGGTGCTGGTGCTGGTCGAGGACCAGACCGAGCGCCGCCGGGTGGAAGCCGTCCGCCGGGACTTCGTGGCCAACGTCAGCCACGAGCTCAAGACCCCGGTCGGCGCCCTGTCGCTGCTCTCCGAGGCGGTCGCCGACGCGGCCGACGACCCGGAGGCGGTGCAGCGCTTCGCCGGCCGGATGCAGGTCGAGGCGACCCGCCTGGCCAGCCTGGTGCAGGAGATCATCGACCTCTCCCGGGTCCAGGACGACCGGCTGATGGTCGACCCGGAGCCGGTCGCGGTGGACGAACTGATCGCCGAGGCGATCGACCGCTGCCGCCAGCAGGCCGCCGCCAAGCAGATCCTGATCGCGGCCGGCGGCATCGCCGGGCTCTACCTGCACGGCAACCGCGGCCAGCTCGCCGCCGCGCTCGGCAACCTGGTGGAGAACGCCGTCAACTACAGCCCGCCCCGTACCCGGGTGGCCATCGCCACCCGCCGGATCTCCAGCGCCGCGGCGCTCGGCGAGGCGGACGGCGAGCTGATCGAGATCTCGGTCACCGACCAGGGCATCGGCATCTCCGAGAAGGACCGCGAGCGGGTCTTCGAGCGCTTCTACCGGGTCGACCCGGCCCGCTCCCGGCAGACCGGCGGCACCGGCCTCGGCCTGTCCATCGTCAAGCACGTCGCCGCCTCGCACGGCGGCACCGTCTCGGTGTGGAGCGTCGAGGGACAGGGTTCGACCTTCACCGTGCGCCTGCCCGCCGGCCAGGCGCCCGCCACCCACGACGACCCGGACGAGCGCGACCCGGACGAGCGCGACGACGACCTCGACGGCGACGCTTCCGACGACCGCGCACCCCGCGCACCCCGCGACGAGCCCGGTGCCGACACCGCCGGGCCCGCCACGGCACCCCGAACCCTCACCACGGACCGCACCGACCGTACGGCCCGTTCGCTCCCCGCCGGGGAGCGGCAAGTACCCCTGACAAAGACAACCCAGCTTGCCCCGGAGGCCTGATCGTGACCCGAGTACTGGTGGTCGAGGACGAGGAGTCGTTCAGTGACGCCCTCTCGTACATGCTCCGCAAGGAGGGCTTCGAGGTGGCCGTCGCCGCGACCGGCCCGGACGCCCTGGAGCAGTTCGAACGCAACGGCGCCGACCTCGTCCTGCTCGACCTGATGCTGCCGGGCCTGCCGGGCACCGAGGTCTGCCGCCAGCTCCGGGTGCGCTCCAACGTCCCGGTGATCATGGTGACCGCCAAGGACAGCGAGATCGACAAGGTCGTCGGGCTGGAGATAGGCGCCGACGACTACGTCACCAAGCCGTACTCCACCCGTGAGCTGGTCGCCCGGATCCGCGCGGTGCTGCGCCGCCGCGGCGAGGACGGCGGCGCGGGCGAGAACGGCGGCGGCCCGGGCGCCCTGGAAGCGGGCCCGGTCCGGATGGACGTGGACCGGCACGTGGTGACGGTGGACGGCGCCAAGGTCGACCTGCCGCTCAAGGAGTTCGACCTGCTGGAGATGCTGCTGCGCAACGCGGGCCGGGTGCTCACCCGCATGCAGCTGATCGACCGGGTCTGGGGTGCGGACTACGTCGGTGACACCAAGACCCTGGACGTCCACGTGAAGCGCCTGCGGGCCAAGATCGAGCCTGACCCGGGCGCGCCGCGCTACCTGGTCACCGTCCGCGGCCTCGGCTACAAGTTCGAGCCGTAAACCCGACGGCCCGCGATGGACGCGAAAGGCCCCCCTCCGGCAGTCGCCGGAGGGGGGCCGTCGCGTCGGTGCGCCCGCGTCAGTGGGCGGCCGGAGCGGTCGCCGTCGCGGTGGCACCGGCGACCGGGGCGCCCGGGACGGTGGCGCCGACCGACGGGGTGGCCGGGGTGGCCGGTGCGCCCGGGGTGGTGGCGCCGGCGGACGGGGTGGCCGGCGTGGCCGGGGTGGCCGGGGCGCTCGCGGCCGGGGAGGCGGCCTTGGTGGACGCGGAGGCGGCCGGGGTCGGGCCGTAGCCCTTGTACAGGCCGCGGCCGTTCTCGCCGGAGTCCGGGCTCACGCCGGCCTGGGCGTCGACCTTCTGGCCGTCCTTGAAGGCGAAGGTGGTGGTGGCGAAGCCGCCGATGTGGACGGAGGCCGAGCTGAAGGAGGCGGAGGGGTTGCCCTGGCCGCCGAGCATCACGGAGCCGCCGGCCGGCACGACGATGCTGGACTGCGGGGCGCCGGCGGCGTCCGCGAAGGTGGCGGTGGCGCTGCCGACGGTGATCGACTGCAGCTCCGCCGGGGTGCCGGCCGTGTTGGAGATGTTCACGACCAGGTTGGCGGGGCCCGTGTAGTCGCCCGAGGTGCCGACCCCGGTGACGATCACGATGTTGTTCAGTCGAAGGTTCGTCCCCAGGGTCGCCGCCGCGTTGTCCGGCTTGATCTGCAGGGTGTCCGGCGTGGTGCCGGCGGCGCAGGAGGACAGCGAGGCGATGGCGATGGCGGCGATGGCGGCGATGCTGCCGCGTCGAAGGCTGCGGCTCACGGCGGCGGCTTCTCCTAGGTCACGTGTCGACAGGTCAGGACTCAGATTATCGACCTCACTTATGCGCTCCTCACGGGGTGGTCCCCGTGTCGCACTCCCGGGGCCCGGCGGAGGCCGTCCGGCGGTACTGATGGCATGGCCGGGTCGGTGGGAGGACAAGCTTCGACCAAGATCGAATAACGATCGGGTCACGACGCGGAAAGTGGCGAAAGCTCAAGATCCAATCATGGTTGCGGGGGTGTTGCGCAAGGGTTTCGCCGGACGTCGGAACCGCCTCCGACCTGCGGGAAGCCGCTCTCGAACATCGGTCGCAGCACGTCATGGGGGTCCTTGTCAAGCCCCGAGACCGGCCCTGACCTGCGAAAACGCCCTTCGGGTGCGCCGCGAGGCGTGTTATTCTGGAAAGCCACGGAAGGGGTCCTGTCACATGACGTTCAAGGTTGGCGACACGGTGGTCTACCCCCATCACGGGGCCGCGCTGATCGAGGCCATCGAAATTCGCCAGATCAAAGGTGTGGACAAGACCTACCTGGTGCTCAAGGTGCAGCAGGGAGACCTGACGCTCCGCGTGCCCGCCGAGAACGCGGAGTTCGTCGGCGTGCGCGATGTGGTCGGCCAGGAGGGTCTGGACCGGGTCTTCGAGGTGCTCCGGGCACCGTACACCGAAGAGCCGACCAACTGGTCCCGTCGCTACAAGGCGAACCTGGAGAAGCTCGCCTCGGGCGACGTCATCAAGGTCGCCGAGGTGGTGCGCGACCTCTGGCGTCGTGAGCGCGAGCGCGGCCTCTCGGCCGGCGAGAAGCGGATGCTCGCGAAGGCGCGCCAGATCCTCGTCAGCGAGCTCGCGCTGGCGGAGAACACCAACGAGGACAAGGCGGAGACGCTGCTCGACGAGGTCCTCGCCTCGTAGTGCGGTCGGGCTGCCGCCCAACGCCCACAGCGCCCGGTGCCGGCGCGCCGCTCCCAGGACGGACCGTCCAGGGGTGGTGCAGTGGCACTCCGGGCGCTGAGGCGTGTCCGGACCACGCCCCCCGCCCGAGCCGGTCCAGGCTTGCAAGACCGTTTCTGCGCAGATGTGCGGCAGGCAGTGGACCAGTGGTTCTTCGGAAGGGGCCCCGCGCCCGCCGGGCACGCCAAGGCCATACCCACTTCGCCGAAGGAGTGAAACCTGAACGCCTCAGGAGCAGTCGCAGCAGCAGTGGTGCCCGCCGCCGGACGCGGTGAGCGGCTGGGGCCCGGCGCCCCGAAGGCCCTGCGGGAACTGGGTGGCGTGCCGCTCCTGGTGCACGCCGTACGGGCCCTCGCCCGCAGTCGGGCGGTCGGCCTGGTGGTGGTCGCCGCGCCCGCCGACGGGGTGGCCGAGGTGGTCGCCCTGCTGGACAGCCACGGGCTGGCCGGCAAGGACATCCGGGTGGTGGCCGGCGGCGCGACCCGCCAGGAGTCGGTCCGGCTCGGTCTGGCCGCGATCCCGGAGGAGGTCGAGATCGTCCTGGTGCACGACGCGGCCCGCCCGCTCGTGCCGGTCGAGGTGGTGGACGCCGTCGCGGCCGCCGTCCGGGCCGGGGCCCAGGCGGTGGTGCCCGCGGTGCCGCTGGCCGACACCGTGAAGCGGGTCGACCCCAACCCGGGCCGCCCCGAGCCGGTCATCGACACGCCCGAGCGGGCCACCCTGCGCGCGGTGCAGACCCCGCAGGGCTTCGACCGGGCCGCCCTGGTCGAGGTGCACGCCAAGGCGCTGGCCGAGGAGGCCGCCGGCGGCGCCGACGCCCCGCCCGTCACCGACGACGCCGGACTGGTGGAGCGCTACGGCGGCACGGTCGTCGTGGTGCCCGGCCACGAGGAGGCGTTCAAGGTCACCCGCCCGTTGGACCTCGTGCTCGCCGAGGCCGTACTCGCCCGCCGGAGGGCCGCCGATGACTACTGAGCCCCTGATCCCCCGGGTGGGGATCGGCACCGACGTGCACGCCTTCGAGGCTGGCCGCCCGCTCCGGGTGGCCGGACTGGATTGGCCGGACGCCGAGTTCGGGCTGGCCGGGCACTCGGACGCCGACGTCGCCGCCCACGCCTCCTGCGACGCGCTGTTCTCGGCCGCCGGGATCGGCGACCTGGGCGCCCACTTCGGCACCGACCGCCCGGAGTGGGCCGGCGCCTCCGGGGTGAAGCTGCTCGGCGAGGCGGCCCGGCTGGTGCGCGAGGCGGGCTTCGAGATCGGGAACATCGCGGTCCAGGTGATCGGCGTCCGGCCGAAGATCGGCAAGCGGCGGGCCGAGGCGCAGGCCGCGCTGTCCGAGGCGGCCGGTGCGCCGGTCTCGGTCTCCGGCACCACCACCGACGGCCTGGGCCTGACCGGCCGGGCCGAGGGGCTGGCCGCGATCGCCACCGCGGTGGTGTACCGGCGGCGTTGAGCCCGCGGGCTCGATCCTCCTGGAATAACCCAGGGCTGACGGGTGTTCACCGGGGGTCGCGGGGGCCCGGATCGATAGTGTTCGGTCCGGGCCCGCGCGGTCGTCCGGCCGGGCTCGTACCGCAGCCGATGAGAAGAGGGATCCCGATGAGTGCGCAACTCTCCGACAAGGCCAAGGCGTTGCTCGACGCGAAGAGCTTCGCCGTGATCTCCACGATCCAGCCCGACGGCAGCCCCCAGTCCTCGGTGGTCTGGGTCAAGCGGGACGGCGACGACATCCTGTTCTCCACCGTCCAGGGCCGCCGCAAGCACCTCAACCTGGTGAAGGACCCGCGGGTCTCGATCCTGATCAACCCGGCGGACAGCCCGTACGAGTACTTCGAGGCGCGCGGTTCGGTGACGATGACCACCGAGGGCGGCCGGGAGCTGATCAACGAGCTGGCCGCCAAGTACCGCGGCGTGGACGAGTACACCTGGGACGGTCCGGAGGACGTCCGGGTGGTCGTGCGGCTCTCGCCGCGCAAGGTGGTCGGCAGCATCTGACCGGCGCGGACGACCGGCGTTTCCCCGGGGCCGGGCCCGCCGTTCCCGGGGAACGTCCTGCCGTTCCCCGGTTAATGTCGCGGGGCACCCCCCGCCGCCCACTACGCTTGACGCTGTGAGCATTCGTCTGTACGACACCAGCACCCGCCAGGTACGCGACTTCGTCCCGCTTGTACCGGGTTGTGTCTCGATCTACCTGTGCGGCGCTACCGTCCAGTCGGCGCCACACATCGGGCACATCCGGTCCGGCCTCAACTTCGACATCATGCAGCGGTGGTTCGCCTACCGCGGCTACCAGGTGACCTTCGCCCGCAACGTCACCGACATCGACGACAAGGTGATCGCCAAGGAGCGCGAGCTCGGCACGCCGTGGTGGCAGATCGCCTACGAGAACGAGCGCGCCTTCAACGACGGTTACAGCTCGCTCGGCTGCCTGCCGCCGACCGTCGAGCCGCGGGCCACCGGGCACATCCCCGAGATGATCGAGATGATGCGGGGGCTGATCGCCAAGGGCCACGCCTACGCGGCCGACGGCAACGTCTACTTCGACGTGAAGTCGTACCCCGACTACCTCGCGCTGTCCAACCAGAAGCTGGCCGACCTGCGCCAGCCCGAGGGCGAGGGCGAGACCGGCAAGCGCGACCAGCGCGACTTCGCGATGTGGAAGTCCGCCAAGCCGGGCGAGCCGAGCTGGGACACCCCGTGGGGCCGCGGCCGCCCGGGCTGGCACCTGGAGTGCTCGGCGATGGCCCACAAGTACCTGGGCGCGGCCTTCGACATCCACGGCGGCGGGCTGGACCTGATCTTCCCGCACCACGAGAACGAGATCGCCCAGTCCAAGGCCTACGGCGACGACTTCGCCGCCTTCTGGGTGCACAACGCCTGGGTCACCATGGCCGGCGAGAAGATGAGCAAGTCGCTGGGCAACTCGGTGCTGGTCTCCGAGATGGTCCGGCGCTGGCGGCCGATCGTGCTCCGCTACTACCTGGGCGCCGCGCACTACCGCTCGATGATCGAGTACAGCGAGGACGCGCTGCGCGAGGCCGAGGCCGGGTTCGGCCGGATCGAGGGCTTCGTCCAGCGGGCCGTCGAGCGCTGCGGAACGGTCGACGCGGCGCCCGAGGTGCCGCCGGCCTTCGCCGAGGCGATGGACGACGACCTCGGCGTTCCGCAGGCGCTGGCCGTCGTGCACACCGCCGTCCGCCAGGGCAACAGCGCCCTGAACGCGGACGACAAGGAGAGCGTGGTGGCGCGACTGGCCGAGGTCCGTGCGATGCTCGGTGTACTGGGCCTCGACCCGCTCGACCCGCAGTGGGCCGGGACGGAGCGCGGTGAGGACCTCCACGGCGTGGTCGACTCGCTGGTCCGTCTGGTCCTGGACCAGCGGCAGGCGGCGCGTCAGCGCAAGGACTTCGCCACCGCGGACGCCATCCGCGACCAGCTCGGCCTGGCCGGGCTGGTGATCGAGGACACCCCGTCCGGCCCGCGCTGGACGATCAACAGCCAGTAACCCCATCTGACGATCGGGGTGATGGGTGGGCCGTACCGGACCGGTGCGGCCCTCCCGCATGACGTAGCGCATGCCGTCGGCCGCCGCCGCACCGAGCGGAGCGGCCGGGCATGCCGGACAGACAGGAAGTACAGCCATGGCCGGCAACAGCCAGCGCAGGAACCGCCGCAACCCCGGATCGAAGAAGGGCGCGTCTGTCGGTACCGGCGGGCACAGCCGGAGGGCGCTGGAGGGCAAGGGCCCGACCCCGCCCGGTGAGGCGCGCAAGGGACACCCCAAGCAGCGGGCCGCCAACGCCGCGCTCAAGCGCGAGCGCGACGCCAAGTCCCGGGCCGGCATGCGCCGGGCAGGGGCCGGCCGGGGCGGTCGCGGCGGCGCGGGCAGCGCCGAGCTGGTCTTCGGCCGCAACTCGGTGGTCGAGGCCCTGATCGGCGACGTGCCGGCCAACGCGCTGTACGTCCAGCAGTTCATCGACACCGACGACCGGGTCCGCGAGGCCTTCCAGGCCGCCAACGACCGCGGCATCCCGCTGATGGAGGCCCCGCGGCCCCAGCTGGACCAGATGACCGGCGGGATGAACCACCAGGGCCTGGTGCTGCAGGTCCCGCCGTACGAGTACGCCCACCCCGAGGACCTGCTGGCCGAGGCCGCGGACGCCGGCCAGGACGCGCTGATCATCGCGTTGGACGGGGTCACCGACTCGCGCAACCTGGGCGCCGTGGTCCGCTCCGCGGCCGCCTTCGGCGCGCACGGCGTGGTCATCCCCGAGCGCCGCGCGGCCGGCATGACCGCCGGTGCCTGGAAGACCTCCTCCGGCGCCGCGGCCCGGCTGCCCGTCGCCCGTGCCACCAACATGACCCGCGCCCTGGAGGCCTACCAGAAGGCCGGCCTGATGGTGGTCGGCCTGGCCGCCGACGGCGAGGCCGAGCTCGGCGACCTGGAGCTGCTGACCGGCCCGGTCGTGATCGTCGCGGGCAGCGAGGGCAAGGGCCTGTCCCGGCTGGTCTCGGAGACCTGCGACATGCGGGTGCGGATCCCGATGAGCGGCCTGACCGAGTCGCTGAACGCCGGTGTCGCGGCGGGCATCGTGCTGTACGAGGCCGCGCGACTGCGCGCCAAGCGCTGAGCACGGCGGGCGGTCCGCCCGCAGGGGATCTTCCGAATTCTCCGCGAACCGAGTGAAAAGCGATCGGGCCCGACCGGGTCCGATCGCTTTTTTCATGATCACTTCAAGTGCGCGCCGGACATCCACCCGGGAGAGTGTCCTAAGCGGCCGTCACCCGGTTAGACCGGGCGTGGACGTGGACACCAGAACACCTCGGCGCCCCCTGTTCGGCGGCGGCAGCACCGGGATAGACGCGGGCCCAGGGCTCGACACCGTCAAGGTGCCGTCGGACCCCGCGCGCCTCAGCAGCACCCAGGCGAGCTTCCGGCTCCGGTTCGGCGCCCCGGTGGCGCCGCTGATCGAGGCCCCGGCCGGACTGCTGTCCACCGGCGCCGCGTTCGGCGACCCGTACGCCAACCAGGGCCTGATCCGCCGTCCGCTGGTCACCCCGCAGGTCGTCGTGCCCGCCTCCGCCGTGCCGGCGCTGGCCGGGGCCGCCGCCGGGGCCGTCGGCGGCGCACCGCGCCGCAAGGGCCGGGTCACCGCCGTCACCTGGACCGGCCAGGCGGCCCCCGGGGACTTCGCGGCCACCCAGCTGCTGGAGGCGGTGCGGACCAACGGCTCCCCGGCGGGCATCGACCTGGACGAGGCCGACACCCAGGTGCTCCCGGCCTACGTCGGCGCCCGGACCGTCCCCCGCCAGCCGCGCGAGGGCACCGGCAGTGCCACCGACGCCGGCGTCGGCCCGATCGGCGAACCGCACGGCTGGACCCCCAGCGGCGAACTGCCCGAGGTCTGCGCCGCCGCCGCCGAGGGCAAGCAGCCCTGGTACCCCGGCCGGCGGGTCGACCTCGGCCTGGTGCTGCTGCCGCTGCGCGCGGTGCTCGGCTCGCTCTCCGTCTACGCCGGGTTCAGCAAGCTCTGCGACCCGGTGTACTTCGACGGCGGCGAGCGCGGCTCGATGGTGCGCTGGCTGGCCTCGCTGCACCCGTGGAAGGTCGCCGAGCCGCTGCTCTCCTTCGCGATGGCGCACCCCGTCGGCTCCGGCCTGGTGGTGTCCTTCACCGAGATCGTGGCCGGCGTGCTCACCATCCTCGGCCTCTGGCAGCGGCTCGCGGCCGGGGCGGCGATGCTGCTCTCCGCCGCGCTGCTGTTCACCGTCAGCTGGCGGGCCGTGCCGGTCTACGACACCCCCGACCTGATCTTCCTCGCGGCCTGGAGCCCGCTGCTGATCGCCGGGGCACCCTTCGCCTCGCTCGACGGGCGGCTCAACCTGGAGGCCTGGCGCCGGATCGGCTCCGGCGCGCCGGGCGCCCTGCGCCGCCGGGTGCTGCGCCGGGGCGCGGTGGTCACCACCGTCGTGGTCGGCCTGACCCTGCTGCTCGGCTCGATGCTGGGCGCGGCGGTCCGCACCGGCGCCCGGCCGCACCAGGCACCGGACCGTCCGGCCACCGACTACGGCACCCCGGTCTGGCCGTCGGGCGGCCCGTCCGGCGCCCCGGGCGGCGGCACGTCCACCTCGCCGCCGGCCGTGGCCCCGCACGCGGCCACCCCGACCCCGAGCGCCACGTCTTCCACCCCCGCCGCCAAGCCCACCGGTGCCTCGCCGAGCGGCAAGCACTCCGGCAAGGCCGAGGCCGGCGGCTCCTCCCCGGCGCCCGCCGCCCCGTCCGCCGGGTCCGGCTCCGCGTCGGCCCAGCGGACCCCGGCCCCCGGCGGCTCGGGCACGGCGCCCAAGCCCAGCCCGAGCAACGGCTCCGGGCTACTGGGCGGAGTGCTGGGCAGCGGCCCGCTGGCCGACCTGTCCGGTGGGCAGTCCTCCCGTCCGGGGACGCCGACCGCCACCTGAGGCGACGGACGTGCTTCGGCCGGGTGCTCCGTGGGGGAGCACCCGGCCGAAGCGCTGTCCGGGCCCTAGCTGTTCTGACCCGCGCGGTAGGCGGCGAGCTCCTTGGCCGCCTCGGTGAGGTCCTTCGCCGTGTCGATGGCGCGCCAGTACACCCCGATCGCCAGCTGGTAGCCGGCGAGCCGCTTGCCGCGGGCGAGCTGGGGGAAGGTGGTGCGCTCGTGGTCGCCCACGTCCGGCAGCAGCTCGGCGAACTCCGGGCTGAACACGTACAGCCCGGCGTTGATCAGGAAGGGCGAGGGCGGGGCCTCGATGAAGTCCAGCACGTTGCCGAACTGGTCGGTCTCCACGGCGCCCCAGGGGATGCGCGGCCGGGCCAGCGCGAGCGTCGCGACGGCGTCCCGCTCGTGGTGGAAGGCGGCCATGTCGCGCAGGCTGAAGCGGGTCCAGATGTCGCCGTTGGTGGCGTACCAGGGCTCGTCCGGGCGGGGCAGCGCCTTCGCCGCGAGCTTGAGGCCGCCGCCGCGCCCCAGCGGCTCGGCCTCGACCACCGTGCGGACCCGCAGCGGCAGGTCCGCCGTGTCCAGCCACTCCTCCAGCACGTCGGCGAGGTGGCCGCAGGACACCACGACGTCGGTGACGCCCTCGGCGGCCAGCCAGGCCAGCTGGTGGCCGAGGATCGGCGTGCCCGTCCCCGGGATCTCGACCAGCGGCTTGGGGCGGTCGTCCGTGTAGGGGCGCAGCCGGGAACCCTGGCCGCCCGCCAGGATCACGGCCTGGGTGACGGGCGTCGTGGTCGGCCTGGGCTGGTGGGACGGCGGGGACGCGGGGTCGGCGGTGGGGCCGGAGTCAGCGGTCATGCCTGAACAATAGGGCGCCCGGCCGCGCCGGGCGGTCCGCTTCGATCAGCCGGACCGGGGCCCTCAGCCGACGACGCCGGCCGCGAAGGAGCCGTCGCAGACCGGGCGGGCGAAGGAACGGGCCCGCTGCACGTCGCCCTGGTACTTGCGCACCGCGGCCTTGCCCAGCTCGGTGGCCAGCGAGGTGCAGTACGGCGTCAGCGCGGGCTGCTCGCGCATCGAGCGCTCCAGCAGGTCCAGCGCGGCGGACGGGTTCTTGGCGCGCAGCTCGTCCAGCAGCGCCACCCGCAGCGACTCCTGCGGGGCGAGCCCGTCCGTCTTGGTGGCGGCGGTGGCGGAGCGCCCGATCCCGGCGCCGTCGCCGCTGGACGCCGCCACGACCTGCTGGTCGAGCCCGGTCGGTGGGGCCCACGGGACCCGGGTCACGGCGAGGGTGCCGGTGGTCACCAGGACGACCGGCAGGGTCAGGGCGACGGTCTGGCCGATACGGCGCACAAGCTGCTTCACCCTCAGGAGAGTAGCGGTGAGTGCGGGCCGGATAGCCCTCCGTTACACCATCGAGTGACAGGGTGTCCGGGTTCGTCCCTGCACCGTGTTGACGTGGAGGTGTACGGACGGAGCCCGCCGGACCGGAAAGGGTCCGACGGGCTCCGTCGCGCTCGGCCGCTTCAGCGGCCTTCAGTGGTTCGGCCGGTTCGGCCGGTTCGGCCGGTTCAGTCGCAGACGCTCAGGCGCACGCCGCTGCTGGTGGCGAAGACGTGGGTCTCCTGGGCGATCGGCACGACGTGGATGGTCTCGCCGCGGGTCGGGATCTGGCGGCCGGGCACGCGGACGACCAACTCCTTGTCCACGCCGCCGATCTGGGTGGTGCCGTAGACGAAGCCGTCCGAGCCGAGCTCCTCGACCACGTTCACCGTCACCGCGACGCCCTCGATGCCGCCGGCGTCGACGATCTGGAAGTGCTCGGGGCGGATGCCGACGATCACCGTCTTGTCGGTGCCGGCCCCGGCCAGGTTCTCGCGCGAGATGTTGACCACCGAGCCGCCGAACTTCACCCCGCCGTCCACCAGCGGTACTTCGACCAGGTTCATGGCCGGCGAGCCGATGAAGCCGGCCACGAACAGGTTGGCGGGCTTGTCGTACATGTTGCGCGGGGTGTCGACCTGCTGCAGCAGACCGTCCTTGAGCACCGCGACCCGGTCGCCCATGGTGAGCGCCTCGGTCTGGTCGTGGGTGACGTACACGGTGGTGATGCCCAGGCGGCGCTGCAGGCCGGCGATCTGGGTGCGGGTCGAGACGCGGAGCTTGGCGTCCAGGTTCGACAGCGGCTCGTCCATCAGGAAGACCTGCGGCTGGCGGACGATCGCGCGGCCCATCGCGACGCGCTGGCGCTGACCGCCGGAGAGCGCCTTCGGCTTGCGGTCCAGGAAGTCGGTGAGGTCGAGGATCTTCGCCGCCTCCTCGACCTTGGTGCGGATGTCCGCCTTGTTCACGCCGGCGATCTTGAGCGCGAAGCCCATGTTCTCGGCGACGGTCATGTGCGGGTACAGCGCGTAGTTCTGGAACACCATGGCGATGTCCCGGTCCTTCGGCGGCAGGTGGGTGACGTCCCGGTCACCGATCCGGATCGCGCCGCTGTTGACGTCCTCCAGACCGGCCAGCATGCGCAGGCTGGTCGACTTGCCGCAGCCCGACGGGCCGACCAGCACGAGGAACTCGCCGTCCGCGATCTCCAGGTCCAGCGCGTCCACCGAGGGCTTGGTGGCCCCCGGGTAGATCCGGGTCGCCTGGTCGTACGTGACAGAAGCCATGGTCGTTCTCTCCTTCACCGGCAGGAACGTGCCGGACGATCCGAGTAAAGGGGTTCGTTCGTCTCCGTCGACCCGCCAGTGGTCTGAACCACTACACGAGCCGACTCCCCGCGACGCTACCTGCGCTCCCGCCCCTTGTCAGCCCCCTCCGCCCCGATTTCGGCATCGGTTCCATCACGCCCGCCCACCCCCACCCACCCCGCCAACCCCCGGATATCCCCCCACTCCGCCACCCCGGCCCGGTAGACTGCCCCCGGTGCCGCCGTGATCCTTCGCGGACGGCCACCGTGCCTCCTTAGCTCAGCTGGCCAGAGCACCGCTCTTGTAAAGCGGGGGTCGTCGGTTCGAACCCGACAGGGGGCTCAGCGCCGGACACGGCAGAAGGGCCAGCTCACCGGGGTGATCCGGGGGAGCCGGCCCTTCGTCGTTGCTGCGGTCCTGCTCGGGCTGTGCCACGTGCGTGCCAGAAGTCGCCGACGAGAAGCTGCAACGACCGGCCGCGGCCACACGGAGGAGCCTAGGATCCGATCATGACCCAAGAGAAGCTCGGCATGATCCTCGGCTCTGTGGCCAAGAAGATGCATGCCGACTTTGAGCAGTCCCGGAACTTCAACCACAACGGTGAGGCCGGCGCGTCACGCGAGGCGCTGGTACGTGAGTTCTTCTCGGGCTACCTGCCGTCGCATGTTGAGGCTGTCCACAGTGCTGAGATTGTGGCCTCTGCCGGGCAGGTTTCGCCTCAGTGCGACATCGTACTTATTGACCGAGGGACGCCGCCGTTCACCACGCTCAACGGCTATAGAATCATTCCTAATGAGTGCGTCTACGGCGTGGTTGAGGTAAAGACGAAACTCGACAAGGCACAGTTGGTGGATGCCTGCGAAAAGATCGCCAAGGTTCGCAGGCTTGGAAAAGTGGCCTACCGGCCAGTTCCGGGGCTCATTCCTCGTTCCACATCGGCGTATGGCAGGAAGTTTAGCTTCTTCCCGACATCTGGGATGATCGTTGCCTTCGGCAGTCTCAAGCTTGGGACAATTGGTGACCATCTGATGGATTGGTGCGCGGGGCGCGACCCAATCGAGTGGCCGGACAGCGTGTGGGTCCTTGGTGAAGGTCACTTGCAATGGACCGATCCCAAGAACGGCAATCTTGACAGGTCGCCGTCGCCGGGGTCATCGCTCATGCAGGTGGATGCGGTGCCGGATCAGGACATTTTGTTGCCCATGGCTCTCCATTTGAACATCCATTTCTCCGATGCGTGGATGCACCCGCTGGACCTGGTGCCCTATTCCGGTGTGACACCGTTGGGGTTTGCTGCAAAGAAATGGAGCTTTTAGAAAGTGCCGGATGCTGCTCCAATTGCTAGCGGTGGTCAGCGGTTGGAGCAGCGCCCATCGTGACTAGAGCAGGGCCGGGATGTCCGGGCCGGTGAATTGGCCATTGCTCAGCTGGTACACCAAGCCGATCTGGTGGCGCTCAAGCAGGGCGCGAATGTCCGGGTCTGGAGCTGTGGGAAGCAGTACCACCTGGCGAGGCTCGTGTGGATGAGTGTCTGTCTTCACGTATCGGCCGTAGTCGAGCAGTTGGCCGATGGCCATGCGTACGTCCTCGCGCGAGCTTGAGCCCTTTGCTTCGTAGAGGACGTGAGCGGTGGCGTCGTAGAGGTCGGTGCGAAGGGTTGAGCTCAGACCCTCGACTCTGATCTGAAATGCACCCACCTGATGGCCAGCTGATTCCAAGTGGGCCCTGTACGACTTTGTCAGCGCGGCCTCACGGCGAACGGCGATGCTTGCTGCGGTCGCGGCCCTGAGGCTCATTTCCGTGTTGAAAGCCTCGGATACGACAAAGATGCCCTCGGTGGATGCGTGCGCGGTCCGCTTCTTACTTGACCCCTTTGCTCCGGCCCGTTGCGCCGGAAGGGATAGCGCCCCTTGGGTTGCTGGTCCCGAGTTCAACATCGATGCCGTGATCGGCTGAAACTGGACGAAGTCAGCCGTGGTTTCCGTGGCCGCAGGGAGGGCATCCGCTGTAGAGCTCTCGAATGCGCCATCTGGTCGGAGGCGGAAGACGATTACGCTTCGTACCTCGCCATTTTCTCCACGCACCCTCCGCCAGACGTACGGAAGGCGCTGGTCAAGGTTGAAGGCGCCGACATAACGGTGCGTCGCCGTCGCGGTTCCCTTGACGGTGCCTGCGCGGATGAATACCCTCAGCTTTCGGCCTTGCTCGGCATGGCGGAGGATTGCCCGGTTGCCTAGCCCGAGCGTTCCCTCAAATGTCTGGTCGCCAGTCAGTCCCGCCCCGGTATATTCAAAGACAGGGCCTAGCTCGTCTTCCTCTGCTAGCCACCCGTCGTAGTAGCCGACGTGCTCCCCGACGCTTGGATCAGAATAGAGATTGACACTCTTTTTTTCGCCCGAGGGGCAGATGCCACCCTGCGGGCTTCCTCCGAATTCCTGTCGGATCTGTGCCCGAGTGCGGATGTCGCCGGGAGCCATCGGGCCGAGGGAGGTCGTCATGGCCAGACCCTAGATCATGGCGCTGACAGGTCGAGGCCCGAATCTGAAAGTCGTCTCCCCTGTGACGCCGGAAGGCCAGCTCTGTGCGCGCGGGGTGGCGCGGACAGAGCTGGCCGGCGGGGGTGCTGCTTGAGTTGCGTGCAAGTGGTCCCGCTACTCAGATGCCCCCGAGCCCCTTGTTGGCGGTTCATTGAGTAGCGCCTGGCGAACGGCTTCGCCCATGCGGTCAGCGATGGCGCGGTCCCGGTCGCTGGTCATGTGCTGGTAGACCAGCGCGGCCCGGGTGGTGCTGTGGCCCATCCTGGTCATAAGCTCCCGGGTACTGGCGCCGTTCTGCGCGGCGATGTTGTTGCCGGTGTGCCGGACATCGTGGAAGTGCACATCCGGGGAGACACCGGCCTTGGCCTTGGCGGCCGTCCAGTCATCCCGGAAGTTGCTCCGGCGGAGTGTGCCGCCCCGGGGTCCGACGAAGAACAGCCCATCCTGCCCCTTGCCCGCGTGACGCTCCATGTGGCGTTCGAGGTCCGGGACGATCAGGTCCGGGAACGAGACCGGGCGGAAGCCGGCACGGCTCTTGGGCGCCTTGGTGATCAGCTTGCCGCTGCTCAGCTCGGCCTGATTCCGGCGGACCCAGAGGATTCGGGCGTCCAGGTCGACGTCCCGCCGACGAAGCGCGGCCAGCTCGCCGAACCGGAGCGTGGTGAACGCGGTCAGCAGCACGAGCGCCCGCCACTGCGGCTGGATGGCTGCGGCAACGGCGTACACCTCGGGGATGGTCAGGACCGGACGCTCCGGGACGTCGTAGGTGTCGGCGCCCTTGATCCGGCACGGGTTGCGCTTGATCAGCTCATCGTCCACGGCGGTGGTCATGATGCTGCGGAGGAGCTGGTACGCCTTGACCACGGTAGGTTCGCCAACTCCAGCTTCAAGAAGCCGAGTTCGCCACGTGCGGACGCGGGCGGCCGTGATCTCGGAGATGAACTTCCCGCCGAGCGCAGGCTTGATGTGCAGTCGAAGGACGCCCTCGTACCGCTCCCTGCTGGTCTCCTCCAGCTTGCGGTCCTTGAGCCACTCGTCGGCGAAGTCGCCGAGCGTCACCTTCCCGGCATCCGGGTCCGTCCACTGGTCGCGCTTGATGTCCGCCTCGATCAGCGTGAGGGCGACCTCGGCGTCGGTCTTGGTGGGGTAGGTCTCCTCCCCAGGGCGCATCACGCCGGTGACGGGATCGGGGTAACGGATCTGAAAGCGGCCGGACGGGAGCTTGCGGACCGAACCGAAGCGCCGGCGGTTGCCCCGGGAGTTGGCCATCACGCCACCTTCCGGGCCGGGCGACGGCGGGCGGTCACCGGCTGCACGGTCCGTTCGGCGATGAACGCGTCTACGGCCGAAGCCGGGATGCGCACGTGGTGGCCGAGCTTGACGTAGGCGATGCGTCGTTCGGCGATCAGCCGGCGGGGGAAGCGCTCCCCGCTGGTATCCCAGGTGCCGAGCAATTCGGCAGCCTGCTTTGCGGTCAACAGGCGGTCAGCCATTGGTCGGTTCTCCTTCCGTGCCGGGTGCGGGTTGCAGTGCTTGGGTGAGCCAGGCTTCGCCGCGGGTGAGGCCGAGACCGGCGAAGGTCCAGTGGGCGAGGACGAGCGTCGATTCCTCGGCAACCGGGGCGTCGGGGCCGTGGAAACGTTCGAGGGTCTGCGCGCGGCGCCAGGCGGTGCGGGCGTCGCGGAGGGCACCGAGGGTGGTCGAGTACTTGCGGGTCTTGGTGGAGAAGTGGCCGCGGAAGCCGAGCATGTGAGCCCAGGCACGGAGGCGGAGTTCGGCCAGTTCGGGGCGGGCACCGAGGTTCCAGCAGGTGCGGATGAGCCGGCGGGCGTGCTCGGGGATGTCGTGTTGGGCGATCTCGGCGAGCAGCCGTACGGGTCGGTCCAGGGTGCCTGTGGCGGCCTCAGCGCCCTTGGTCGCGTACTTGGCGATGTAGGCGGCGACAGCGCGTTCGGTGATCTGGACGGTGCCGGTGAAGTCGGTGCCGCGGATCGTCCGGATGTCGAGCTGCCGACCGAAGGCGAAGCGGTGCTGTCGGCCGTCGACCAGTGGACCGGGGATGTCGGCCCGGTGGGCGGCGGCACGGATGGCATCAGTGAGCAGGTCGGGGGTCGCCCAGGCGGGCGGGGATGTGTCGCCACCCTCGGGGCCATCGAGGCGGACGACGGCGTGGAAGTGGATCGCGCCGCGCTTCTGGTACTCGGCGACCTTGCCGAACGAGACCCGGGCGACGTCCTTGAAGGCACGTTGTGACAGCCCGGCCAGCTTGGCGATCTCTCGACGCAGGTGGATCGTGAACCGGGCCCAGATCTTGCCCGCGTGGGCGTTCCACAGGACCGCGCCCTCATAGTCGTAGGTCTCCGGGGCGAGCGGTGAGCCGAGTAGCGGGTCGTCGGCCGGGTGGGCGGTTCCGCAGCGGCAGGCGCCGGAGCCGGGCCGGTTGTGGACGGGGCCGAAGCTGGGCGCGGTGAAGGTGGCGAACACCCGGGGGTGCGCGGTGACGGTCTCCGGGGTGCCCTTGCCGCCGACGAGTCCGGCGGTGATCAGGTGGTAGGTGTCACGCCGGTAGGTCTCGGCGCAGGATGGGCAGCGGGTGACTCGGCGGTTGCCGCAGCGCAGCAGCAGGTTCCCGGCGGGCAGGTCGGCGGACTCCAAGTGGTGGAGGACCTGTCCGGTGGCTTCGTTGATCTCGGTCCGCCAGCCGTCGAGGCGGACGGGCGAGGTGCAGCCGGCGAGGCCGGAGAGCTGCCGCATGAGGGCGGGCATGGTGCCGAGCTGGGCGAGGCTGAGGAGATCGGCGATCGGCGGCGCGGTGGTGGTGGTCATGCGGTTCACCTCCTGAGCGAGGAAGGGCCCCGGAGCCCAGGCGCAGACTCCGGGGCGAGCGGGTCAGGACGGGTCGGCAGGCTTCTGGTGGCGGTCGATCCACTCCTCGGCGCACACCTTGTGGACGGGCTTGCCGCGGTCGGAGCGGAGGTTGGTGGGCTTGTCGCAGACGCCGCAGGGGGCGGGCTTCGGGGCCCAGTGTTTGGAGTCGCGCCAGTCGAGGAGGGCCACCGGTCAGGCCGCCTTGGCGGTGGTGGCAAGCGGGCGGGCGACGGTGCCGATGCCCTCGCAGGTGGGGCAGGTGACCGGGACGGTGTGGCGGGAGCCGTCGCGGAGACGGACGCCGGTGGCGATGGCGACGGCGGCGAAGCCGGAGCAGTTCGGGCAGATCCGGTTCGGGGCGTGGTTGTGCTGCGGCATGATGGTGCTCTCCTTCGTGGGCTTCGGTTCGGGAAGGGGTTGCGGCCTCGGGGCGGCGGGATGCTTGGCGGCGTGTTGCCGCCCCGGGGCCGGTCTTGGAGTCAGCGGCGGCGAGTCGTGCGGCCGTCGCGCTTGTGCGCGTACATGTCCCGGTCGGCGGAGCGGAGCGCGTCCGTGAGCGAGACGACCGGCAGCTCGGCGATGGGGCAGATGCCCACCGAGGCGGAGGCCGGAAGCATGGAGCCGGCGTACGGGACCGGCCGGTTAAGGGCTGCGCGCAGTTCGGGCAGCCGCGACGGGGCGTCCAGGGCAACGACGGCGAACTCGTCCCCGCCGAGGCGGGCGGCGATGCCGGTGCGGCCGCACCACGTGGACAGGCGGTCGGCGGTGGCGGTGATGACCGCGTCGCCGGCGGCGTGGCCGTAGGTGTCGTTGGTGGCCTTGAAGTCGTCCAGGTCGATCAGCAGCACCGAGGTGCGGTCCGGGCGGCGTTGGGTCAGTCGGTGGGCGCGGGCGGTGAAGCCGTCGCGGGTGTGGAGCCCGGTGAGCGGGTCGCGGCGGGCGGTGGCGAGACGCTGGCTCAGCCAAACGCTGTGGGTGGTCCATCCGATCAGCGGGACAGCGGCAGCAAAAGCCGTGGGCAGATCCATCTGCGGTCCTTCGTGATGGGCGGGGTGGGGGTTGCGATCTCCGGGCGGCGGGATGCTGGCGGCGTGTTGGCCGTCCTGGAGAAGTCAGAGGCCAAGGCGCTGGGCGCGGGCGGCGGCCCGGTCGAGCAGTTGGTGAATGTCGGCCTGGCGGGTGGTGGGGCGGTCGTTGTACTCGTCCGGGGACCGGACAGGGCGGCCTGTGGCGTGGAGGATCTCCATGAGCTGCACCCGGGCGGTCGTGACGGTGGCCGGGGTGCCGTAGCCGTGGGCGAGGACGGCGGCCTGAGCACCGAGGAGGCAGACTCGGCCGGCGGAGTCCCACATCGCGCCCTGGAGCCAGCCGAAGGCGTCGATGTAGCGGGAGGTGAGCCGGAGGTGGCCGGCGGAGCTCACCGGGACCGGGCGGGCTGGGCGGTGGGTGAGTCGGTCGAGGAGTGTGAGCCGGGGCGTCGGGTAGCCGGCGTTCCAGGCCTGGAGGGTGGAGCCGAGCGGCGAGACATACGGGACCGCGATGCGGGCCGGGGCGGGCAGCGAGGCCAGGTACGCCTCGATCTCGGCGATGAGGCCGGAGCCGTCCACGGTGATCAACGGCGGCAGGCGGACGGTGGTCTTCATGGTGAACTGTCCTTTCTGACTGGCTACTTGGTGGTGGTCTTGTTGATGACGGTCACGCCGTCGTGGGTCGTGTTGCCGATCAACGGGGCGGCGGAGGTGTCGGCGAGGTAGAAGCCGAGGAGGACGAGCGCGGCGACGGCCCACCAGCGCAGCCGGAGGTGCCGGACGATGAGCCAGGCGACGATCGCGAGGACGACGATGAACGGGAGCTGGATGTTCACCAGGTGAGCCCTTCAGGCGAGTTCGGCGGCGAGCGCCGAGGCGAGCGGGTCTTTGACGCCGAGCAGGGTTCGGAGCGTGGCGGCGTCGATCGGGGTGCCGGTGCGGTTGCGGTGGTCGTCGGCGACCTTGCGGGCGTGGTCGAGGAGGAAGGCCGGGACCGGGACCGTGGGCGCCGGGGCCACGCCGGGGAAGGAAGTCGGCGCCGGGGCGGGAGCCTGTTCGATCGCCGGGACAGCCGCGGGCGGATCGACGGGCGTCGACTCGATGACCGGTTCGGTGATCGGCTCGGCGGCCGGGACGTAGAGCGGCTGGACGTCATCGGTCTCGGTGTCGTCCGGTTCGAGCTCCGCGACCGGGGTTTCGTCGGCGGGCGTGGCGGTCGAGTGGGCGAGCAGGGTGCCGCCGAGGAAGGCGGCGGCGGGCCAGCCGGCGACCAGGACGCGGAGCCAGGCCGGGGCGTTGCCGAGGTCGAGCAGTCCGGCGGTGCCGACGTTGGCGCCGAGCGAGGCGGCCAGGGCGATGACGAACCAGCACCAGGCGAGCCGGCGGGCGGTGCCGGAGCGCATCCGGCGCCAGGCGGCGACGAGCAGGAGGTCGACGGACACCGGGTAGGCCCAGGACTTCCAACCGGTCTGGCCGGCGGCGTCGGCAAGGTCGTGCAGGTGGGCGAACGAGAGGGCGGCGGCGATCACCGCCTGTGCCAGTACAGCGTCCAGCTTGGGGAGTCGGCGCATGGCGGACCCCGTCAGATCTGGTTCTTGTCGAGGGCGAAGAACAGGACCGCGCCGCCGGTCAGCGCGGGCTGGTGTCGTGTGAGCTGAGTGATCGCCAGGTTGAAGATGTCGGCGCGGGTCATCCCGGGCGCGGGATTGATGGTGTCGGAGAAGGTACCGAGGGCGGTCTCCCCGTGCGTGGTCTTCTGCATCGTGAGGACGCAGTGGTAGGTGTCCTGCTTCATGGCTTGTCTCCCATGTGGGGTACGGACCGGGCGGCGATGTGGTGGTCGACCGCCCGTCCCATCGAAGTCGGGTTACGCGAGGGCGGTGCCGGTGCCGAGACAGTCGAGGCAGGTGGCCTCCTGCTCAGCGATCCGGCGACGGCGAGTGCCCCGGCCGGCGTACACGGTCTCGGTGATCTGCCCGGTGCCCTTGCAGGGCTCGCAGGGCGAGGGCTTCGGCGGCGCGGTGCGCTTGCGGGCGGCCACCGGGTCACCCGTTGTTGCGCTGGGCGCGGTCGGCGGCGGCACGGGCTTCGCGGGCGATCTGGGCGGCGTCGCGGTCGTCCGGGTTGGCCTCGGCGATGCGCTCCAGGATGTCGGCCTTCTCGGCGAGCAGGGGGCCGGTGTCGGCGTGCTGCGCGCGGGTGGCCTTGAGGTGGCCGAGGAAGGCGCCGATCTCGGAGATGGACGGTTTGCGGGACATGGCGGTTACTCCTCGTCCGAGTCGGTGGCGCCGTACCAGGGGCAGTCGCGCTCGTCGTGGTCGATGCCGGTCTCGGCACCGTCCTCGTCGCCGCAGTGCTCGCAGAACATTGGTGATCTCCTCGTTTCTGGGCGTGGTGGGGTAGGGACTTGGCGCGAAGCAGTCGCGCCGGCTGTTGGGTGAGGTATCGCTACTTGCCGAGCGAGACCGGCATCAGGTCCGGCGGCGTCGAGGGCGCCGGCGGGATGATGACCGGGTGGGCGACCTGCGGGCGGAAGGCCGCCAAGCGGTCCAGGTCGGGCGTCAGGTGCGCGAACTCTGCGCAGCGCTCGGCGACTTCGGTGAGCGAGCGGTACGGCGTGCGGATCTGGAACCACATGCCGGAGGTGTCGCCGGCGACGGCGGTACCGGGCATGTCCGGGCTGATCTGAGTGGAGGCCGCGACGGCGGCATCGGAGATGTCCCCGAGCCCCATCTTGGCCGTCTCCAGGTCGTTGACCCGGTGGACGGTGCGGCCGGTGAGCTGGGAGCGGAGCAGGGTCGCGCCCTTGCCCAGTTCCGAGCCGAAGCGCTGACCGGCGATCTCCAGGTAGATGCCGGCGGCGCGGGCGAGTTGGGCGAGCCGGATGAGCGCGGTGACGATCTGGTTCCGCCGCTCCTCATCGGCCCTGCTGGCCACGAGGAAGAGTTCGGCGATCTCGTCCACCAGGACGACGATCGGCACCGGCCGGATCTTCTCGGGCAGACCCCAGATGTCCGCAGTCAGGTCCTCGGCCGCGACCGATCCGGGAACACCCTGGTGGTCCCGGATGAGGTCGTACCGGTCGTCCATCTCGACCAGCAGCGCGAGCAGCAACCCGAGCGCTTCACTCTGGTCGGTGGCCAGCGCGGACAGCCGCGGCGCGAAGGGGCGCTGTTCGACACCGCGCTTGCAGTCGATCCCGACCAGGGCAACCGGTTGCGGGGCGAGGCCGTGAACCAGGTTGCGGGTGAACATCGACTTGCCGGACTGGTTGGCGCCGAGGTTCAGCCCGTTCGGAGCCTGTCGGTAGTCCCGGTGATGCACGGTGCCATCGGCTCGCAACGCGACCGGGACCCGCAGCAGCTCACGGGACTTGGCCGTGGCCCGGCGCGGCATGCGCACGTTGCGCAGCACGTCGAACCCGACTATCCGCAGTTCCACCACGCCGGGCTTGACCTCCGACACGTGGACCGCGTGGACCTCCCAGGCGTGCCGCAGCCGCTCGGCCGCGTCGGCCATGTCCTTCGTCTGCTGGCCCCGGGCGAGCCGGAGCCGAACCCGAAGGCCGGTCGAACTCATCTGCATGCTGCGGATCTTCGGCATCGCGGGTTTGGCCGGCCGGTTGGTGGCGGACGAGGCCATGGCGCGCCAGAACGAGGGCTCTACGGTCAGCCCGCAGGCCTCCATGACGTTCTCGTAGTCGTGCCGGATGCGGTGGATGGTCAGCGGGATGCCGACCGTCGCCCAGTACGTCCGGGGCATCTTGGCCCTGGCGTAGAGGGCGCCGGAGCCGAGGACCGCAGTGGGAGCGCCCAGCTCCAGGAGCGCCGTCGTCAGGGTGTTCACGGCGATCAGGCGTTCGCGCTGGCGAGGACCGGGGCGGAGACCGTCACGGCGTCGGCACGGAAGGCGATGCCGGAGCGCTTCTGGCCGTTGAACTCGTTCTCCCACGGCCGGGCGATGAGCCGGGTGAGGGTGACCAGCATGCCCGGCGCCAGGCCCTCCGGGATGCCGGGCTGCGGCACGGTCAGGGACAGGATGTCGGCCTCACCGTTGGCCACGAACGTGACGTCCAGGGTGACCAGCGGCGCGCCGGTCTCGGCGTCCATGGCCATCTCGCCGGTGCGGCGGTCCTTGAGCTTCGGACGGGGCGCCTGGGCGACCATCACCAGCGCGGCGGTCGTGTCGACGGGGATGAAGCGCATGAGCTGAGCTCCTTCGTCTGGCACCGAGGGATTCGTCGTCCTCGGAGCAGCCTCACCACGGCAGATGCCGGGCGTCATCAGCACCTCCTGAGATCTTGTCTTCAAGTCCTCATTAGGAGTTGCCGTGGTGAAAACTATGACGGCTCCTCAGCTAGTCGTCAACACCTCTTTAGGACTTAGGATGGGCGCGAGACCACGACAGGACGGTGACCAGCACCATGGCCAACCAGTACGAGCGGATCGCTGCCGATATCCGGCGCCAGATCGAGGCCGGCGAGCTGGGCCCGGGTGACCGGCTGCCCGCAGAAACGGCGCTCGCCGATCAGTACCGGGTGAGCGTGCCGACCGTCCGGCAGGGCGTTGGGGTGCTTGCGGCCGAGGGGCTGGTCGAGAAGCAGCACGGCCGGGGCACCTTCGTCCGCCGGCAGCCGATCCCGGCCAAGCGGGACAACCTGCGTCACCAGTGGGAGAAGGACCGCGCCCGCCAGTCTCAGGCGGAGCGGCAGAAGACCGGAGCCACCGAGCACGACACCGGGCTCACGGTGAATGACCTGGTGTTCAACGCCAAGTACGAGCAGGTTCCGGCCGACACAGATCTTGCTGCTGAGTTCGGCGTTCCCGAAGGCACCATGCTTCTGCAGCGCACCTACCGCACCCGCCACAGCGAGGAGCATGCGCCGTTCAATGTGGCCCGGTCGTACCTGCTCCTGGACCTGATTTCCGGGAACCCGGATCTGCTCCGCGAGGACCTGGAGCCGTGGCCAGGTGGGACGCAGAACCAGCTGTTCACCGTCGGCATCGAGCTGGACCGCATCGTGGAGACCTTCCGAGCGCGGCCGCCGACGCCTGAGGAGACGGAGGAACTCGGCCTGCCGGTGGGTGTGTCAGTGATCGTTCTCCGGAAGACTTCCGTCGACACGACGGACCGCGTGGTGGAAGTCGCCGACGTAGTGCTGCCCGGTGACCGCACCGAGATGGTCTACACGACCAAGCTGAACAGGTGGTGAGCATGACCAATCTCGTAACCGTGATCACGGCCGTCTACGGGCCGAGCGCCGAGTACCTGGCGGACGCCTACAAGTCGCTGCTCGATCAGGATCTCCCGGACGGCTGGGACTGGCAGTGGGTGATCCAGCAGGACGGCGAGACGGACGACGTGGCCCCGCACGTGCCGGACGACGCTCGGATCAGCTTCGGCCAGGGTCGGCACGGTCGGGCGGGCATGGCGCGGACCATGGGGCTCTCCAGGGCCACCGGGCAGTTCGTGAAGGTACTTGACGCCGACGACCAGCTGCCCGCGGGCACGCTCGCCCGTGATGTTGCGGTTCTAACCAGTCGACCGGACGTGGCGTGGACGACATCGCGCGTGCTCGACCTCCTCCCGGACGGCAGCACGGTCGGCTTCGACCAGGACCCGCCGGCGGGGCCGATCGAGCGGGGCGAGGTGCTGTCGCACTGGAAGGCCCATGACTTCCGCGCCCAGGTGCACCCGGCGACGCTGTGCGTTCGGCGGGACCTGCTGCTCGCGCTCGGCGGATGGATGGCGCTTCCGGCCTCCGAGGACACCGGGCTGCTGATGTCGCTCAACGCGGTCAGCCGTGGGTGGTTCATCGAGGAGACCGGACTCCTGTACCGGAAGTGGCCGGGGCAGAGCACCCACCAGGCGGCGCACAACCAAGAGGTCGAGCGCTCGGCCCGCATGGGAGTCATCCAGGCCCGGGCGGAGTCGCTGCTGGCAATGGAGAACTGGCGGCTCGACGCCGCCTGAGCACAACCGCTCGCAGACGGCTCCGGCAGTGTGAGCGTCGGGGCCGTTCGGCTGCCCGAATCAGGCCCGGTCTGCGGCTTCACCCGTGTTCCGGGCGCCGGGTAGCAGAAGCCCGCGGGCGGTGTGCTGTTCTCCCTCGAAGCGGCCCCGAACGCCGAGGTCTGCGCGGGCGGCTTCATGGAACCGGTTGATCGCCTTGAACGCCTCGGTGTGCAGCGCACGCCAGTCCGCGAGAGTGCCGTCGACCAGGCCCCGAGCCTGCCAGCCGATCGCGGCGAGAGTCTCCTGAACGCCATGGGCCGCTTCGATCACCTCATCCCCGGCGAGCAACATGATCCGCTCGAACGCCATCGCCTGCGCTCCGCCGGCCTCGGTCAGCTCCAGCGACAACTCATGCTCTGAGCGGGGCATCTCCCGGATCTCCTCCCGCACCTCGTACAGGAGCACCGCAATGTGGATCGAGGTCCGGACCCGTCCGACGTAATCCGCGTACGCGTCGAGCTTCTTCTCGTCCCAGCGAAGCCGCAGACCGTCCTTGCGCTTGCTGCGCTCCATCAGGTGGTTCGTCGCGTAGGTGGTCAACCCGCCGAGCACGACAGCGGCGATGGTCACTAGCTGGGTGATCGTATCCATGGCCCCCGCACCGAGGATGTGAACAGCAGTCAGTTCAGAGCCTGCCGATCATAGGCGTCCGGCGAGCCTGGAGGCAGAGCGCGGCGGGGGCGCAGGAGGAAACGGGAGTGCGTAAAAACCTTCTCTACGGGTTCAAGGCGCCTCGCTCCGCTCGGCGGGGAGGTGGGCGGAGCCCAACGGGAAGGCACATCACGGCGGATCGGAGATCCGGCGAAGATTCCCGGCCTCCTGAACTACTCAAGAGCAGCCTCACACAAGGTTCGGGGTGCCGCGCACAGCGCGGGCGGCGCCGGCCTTCCTCCGGCGCGCGCCCCGCCTCCTGTCTGCGCCCCGGCTGGGGCTTCGCCCTCGTCGGCCGCCGCCCGATGGGCGGAAAAGCTAAGGCCGGGGCGGTACGGACAAGACAAGACTTCCCCCGCAGCGGAGGAGGGTGCGCCGGTACAACTCAGAACCAACCCCGCCGGGGCGGGGGCGGGCGGCTCCGCGGTTTTACCCACCTCCCCGGACAGGGACCCGCGTCGAGCAAGACCGGGGGGCCACTCGGCCAAATTGCGGTCAGGCCCAAAGAGCCCTGACCGAGTCGCAACAGCTTACGGCCCCCCGATCATGCTCGACCCCAGCCCGGACAGGGCACCGACCAAAACCGCTCCACCGCCCGCAGGTGCGCGTCCTCGTTCCGAGGCGACATGTTTCTCGAGTCGGTGGTTGGTGCGCTGGGGGTCGAACCGCGGTGGTTGACCGTGGGGATGACCGGATCGTTGACCGCGGGGATGAGCAACAACGGTAAACCGCGGAGATGAACCAAATCGTTGACCGTGGGGATGACCGGATCGTTGACCGCGGGGATGGGCAACAACGGTAAACCGCGGGCATGAACCAAATCGTTGACCGTGGGGATGACCGGATCGTTGACCGCGGGGATGACCGGATCGTTGACCACGGGGATGAGCAACAACGGTAAACCGCGGAGATGAACCAAATCGTTGACCGTGGGGATGACCGGATCGTTGACCGCGGGGATGGGCAACAACGGTAAACCGCGGGCATGAACCAAATCGTTGACCGTGGGGATGACCGGATCGTTGACCGCGGGGATGAGCAACAACGGTAAACCGCGGGCATGAACCAAATCGTTGACCGTGGGGATGACCGGATCGTTGACCGCGGGGATGAGCAACAACGGTAAACCGCGG
>NZ_JBSFGK010000051.1:0-12528 GCF_053596495.1 Kitasatospora sp. NPDC001683 | reverse complement strand
GGCATGAACCAAATCGTTGACCGTGGGGACGAACCAATATCGGTTGCCTTGCCCTTGCGTGCGCCTCCCACGTGCATTGCTCGAATTCGTGGCCTTGCAGTGGCCTGGCTGCATGGTGTTATGTGGGCGCAAGGGCAGATGCGTAGGCGGATAGGGCCGGTCGGCGAGCCTCTTTGGGCTTGCGGGAGGCGACTGAAGCGCATTCTGTAGCTACAGAAACAGCCATTTAGCTGGGGATTTGCGAGATGTCTCTGGCGAGTTCGACAATCTTGGCGGGTCCGCAGGACTTGCCTGCAGACCCGCCAACGGGAGAAGCCACCCGTGCGCCTAGACAACGAAGCGAGTGGCCATCCCGGTCCACAGCCTTCAAGACAAGGGACCTAGACCAGTATGAAAGACCGGTTCCGCCGAATCCAGACGGCGGCGTTCTCCCGAGACGGACGAGTGATCGAGTTGACGGCGTTGGTGGTGGGGGCATCCCTCATTTGGTCCGGTCGCGCTACCGTGACCGAGGCCAGCATGTTCATCTCGCCGTTCGTCATCCACGGCCGCCTGGAGTCCGGTGCCCAGCGCTGGACGCTGCCGAAGCGGCAGTGATGACCACTGCCTCGACTGCCTGTGCCACAGGCGTGCCAGAACAGCCGGTATCTGGCGGCCAGTTGCGGCCGCCAGCGGTGTGGCAGCTGGGGAACTGACAAGATAGGCGCGCCGCAGGTCACGCTGGGAGTCGAACGACTGTCCTTGTAAAGCGGGGGTCGTCGGTTCGAACCCGACAGGGGGCTCTCGTTTCCACCTCGGATGAGCTGCAGGTTTGGCCTTTTGGGGGCTTCATCGCCGGCCTCGGACTTCTCGTCCGAGGCCGTTTGCGTGAGCGATGCGTGAGCGGATGACCCGGTGGGCTGGGGGTTTGCCGTGGACTGGACAGCCTTGCGCGGCCTGTTGGCCCGGGGGACGAGCTGCGCTGCGGCTTCGGCGATCGCCCGGTCGACCTGGGGGAGCAGGGTCGTGTAGGTGTCCGAGGTGATGCCGATCGAGGAGTGGCCGAGCATCTCCTTGATCGAGTGCAGGTCCGCGCCCGCCGCGTGAGCGAGGCTCGCCGCGCCGTGCCGGAGGTCGTGCAGCCGGATCGGCGGCAGGCCGGCCCCCTCGGCCAGCTCGCGGAACCGGTCGGTCACGGCGGTCGGGTGCAGCCACTCGCCGTTCTCCTTGGTGAAGACCCGGCCGGTCTCGACCCAGGCGTCGCACCACTGCTCGCGATCGGCCCGCTGCCGCTCGCGGTGCGCCGCCAGGACGGCCACCGTCTCGGAGTCGAGGGCGATCGTGCGGGCGCCCGCGTCGGTCTTGGGATCGTCCTCGTAGACCGCCCAGCCGTCCACGACGAGTTGCTTGGCCACCGTGAGGAGCCCGGCCTTCAGGTTGGTGTCGGCCCACCGCTGGCCGCACGCCTCGCCACGCCGGAGCCCCCGGAAGGTGATCAGGTGGAACAGCGCGTAGAGGCGGTCGCCGGCGGCTTGGTCGAGGAAGGCGCCGGTCGCTCCGGCGTCCAGACCATCACCGAGGACGGCCGCTCGCCGGTGAGTTCCCACTGCTCGATCCGCTCCTCGGTCCACACGAGGGGCTTGGGGCGCTTCGCGGACTCCAGCTCGACGTGGGAGGCCGGGTTGAAGGTGATCACGGTCAACGCCACCCCGGCCGCCATCTTCCGGTCGATCACCGACAAGCCGCCGACCCTGTTGGTGGACGAGGCGGACACCCTGTTCGGCAGCATCAAGGCCGCGGAGAAGAACGAGGACCTGCGCGGCCTGCTCAACGCCGGTCACCAGCGCAACCGGCCCACCTTGCGAGTGTCCGGGCCCGACCACAAGCCGATGAAGTTCCCCACCTTCGCCATGGCGGCCCTGGCCGGTATCGGCGACCTCCCGGACACGATCATGGACCGCTCGGTGGACATCCGCATGCGCCGCCGAGCGCGAGCAGGTCGCCGCGTTCCGTTCCAAGCGGGACACCCCGGCCCTGCACCGCACCCGCAACAGCCTCCGGCCCTGGCTGGCGCCCCTGACCGACACAGCGGCCGACATGGAGCCGCCGATGCCGGTCGAGGACCGCGCAGCCGACACCTGGGAGCCCCTGGTGTCGGTCGCCGACCTCGCCGGTGGCGACTGGCCCGCCCGCGCCCGAGCGGCCTGCCGCGCCATGACCGCGCACGAGTCCGGCCAGGACGAGGACGGCGGCCTGAAGACCAGGATCCTGGCCGACATCAGGCGCGTCTTCACCGCAGGCGGCAACCCGGACGCCCTGTCCACCGAGCACCTCCTGACCGCCCTCAACGCCGACAGCGAGGCACCCTGGGTCGAGCACGGCATCAACGGCCTGACCGCGCGCGGCCTGCAGCTCCTGCTCAAGGACTACGGCATCGGCTCGGCGAACATCCGCTTCGACCGCGACACCCAGCGCAAGGGCTTCACCCGCAACAGCTTCGTCGACCCCTGGAGCCGCTACTGCCCGGAGCCCGTCGAGCAACCCGCTACCGGCACCTGACCCACCACCACCCGTACCACCCGTCCCCGCCCAGCTCAGGGCGGGGACGGGTCGCTTCCCCGCAACGAGTCCTACCGTCCCTGGATCACCACCCGTACCGCTCTGACCAGGCGCGCAACGCGTGGGACGGTTGCAACGCCGGTGAAGCTGCTCGAAAGAGCGGCCGTGACTGCACCTCTCGACCTGGCACTCGGGGCGATCGATCGTTGCTGGATACTCGAGCAGCCAGCAGGATGAGGACGCCGAAAGAGAGCCGTTACGTGGTGGTCGGAGATGACCTCGAACGATGCTTCGGTCCGGCCCGCAGCTTCTCGGGCGTGGAAGCGTGGGCGGCCATTGAAGCGGTGGCCGGAGAACTGCCATCCGAGTACAAGCAGTTCGTGGCCGCGTACGGTCCAGGCGTGATCGGGGACTTCCTGACCGTGCTGCATCCGCAAGCGCCCGAGTACACGATGCTCGATCTGATGAACGCGATGGGGCCCCTGTACCAGGCCTTGGTGCCAGACAGGATCCCGTACGACCTCTACCCCCGTGAGCGTGGGATGGTCATGTGGGCCAACACGGTAGAGGGCGACGCGTGCTTTCTGATTCCCCGCACGGACGGCTCCTGGGGGATCGGCGTCTGGTTCAGGCAGTGGGCTTCTTGGGAGGAGTACGACCAGGCTGTCCCCAGCTGGCTCGTCAGACAGGTGGACGGTCATCTGAGGATTCCTGGGCTGCCGCTTGCTGAGCACGGCGGTTTCGTTCAAGAAGCCTGAGAACAGCGCTCTGCAGCAAAGGCGATCCCAGAGGAGTGCCGCCCTCCCCGATACTCGCATGGTCAGTTGAACTGCCTGTCCACGGCAGGCACGTCCTTGCCAGCGTTGGCTCGGGGCAGGTCAGTGGCGGGTTGCGACGGGCGACCGGAATGAGGATCGCAGGCGGAGCAAGTTGTGGGATAAGCACGGCTTACCCCGAGCCCCGGCCAGCCGGAGCAAGTTGTGGGGTAAGGAGTCCTTACCCCGGCCCGCGCCCCTTGGGGAGGAGCACGTCGGCGCGTTGGATATCCCAAGGGCTACCCAACGCGCCGCCCTGGACTAGGGGGTCGAGGGCCGGTCATCTGGTGATCGCGGAGAGCCGCCGTCGCAGGGACTCCTCAAGGTCGAGGTTGTCGCCTCGTGTGGTGGTCTGTAGCAGTTCAGTGATGACGACCAGTTCGGCGAACTGCCCGGCTGGCGTGTCGAGGATATGGGCGAGTCGGTGACGGACCTGCGTGGCGGTGTCCGGCACGAGGAGGCTGTACGAGTACAACAGCGCCGCGTCGTACCCGGCAGGCGCGACGCCCCAGCCTTCCCAGTCGAGCACCGTGAGGGCCGGACTTGTGAGGTTGGCCCAGTGCAGGTCACCGTGGGCGGTCGTCCAGGCCAGCACCCTGGTGTCGATTGGGAAGCCCAGATACTGGGGCATGGCGCGATCCAGGTATTCCTGCCGGACCGCCACCCGGTCGCTGGGGACGGTGGCAATAGCTTCGAGGGCGGTGCTGAGCCCGTCCCACCAGGCGTCGTCCAGATCAGGCGGTTCCCGGAGGATCGGCTCGTGGGTAGTGATGGTGGAGGCGGTGATCTTGTCGTACAGCTCCGCCAAGTACCCGTGCTCGCCCTCGGTCCAGGTACGCCGCTCTCGCAGGCGCGGCCGGGGTACCGCAGGCGGCATGAGCCGTTCTGCCTCCTGCGGCCCCTCCCAGAGCTTTCCGCCGGCCTTGTCAGCCGGGGCGGACACCAGACGGAGCCAGCCCTCGCCGGACGCCGTGGCAACCGGGCGGCTGAGGGTACGACCGCGCCAGCCCCACGCTTCGTGGGAGCCGATCGGCGTCGCGTCGAGCGCCGCTGCTGCTGTGGCGTGCATCCCGCGCATCCGCTTGGCGGTGTCCGGCTCAGGTTCCGAGTACATCAACGACCCTTCTGAGTACGTCCGGAGACAACGGCAGTTGGCCGACGGCTTCGGCGGCCCCCATCCAGTGTTCCGGGTTTCCCGTCGACAGGAGCACGCGCTTCACCCCCGGGGCTGAGGCAACAACGGTGAGGGCGGCCTCCGCAGGCGTGCTATCGGGGCTGATCAACTCGGCCAGCTCGCGGGTCACGATGTCGGGGATCTCGCCGCCGTGGAGCGGCGCGGAGGCGAAGACTTCCAGACCTGCGTCCAGGGCATCGGCCAACGGGCCTTGCCCGTCGAGGGCCTGAGCGACGGGCGCGAGATGAACGAGGGAGACCGGGAGTTGGATGGCCCGTAGGTGGTGGTTCAGGCCGCCGGCCTTGGTCGCGAGTTCGAGCAGGGTGGGTACGTCGAAGACTCCGCTGCTGAAGCCACACCAGGTCGCGACCCCGTAGGCGCCGATCGTGTGTTGGCTGCACGCCTCCTCCAGGGCGAGGAAGGCGGCGTACAGCCGGTCGGTGATCTCGCCTTCATGGCAGCCGTGTTCGGGGTTGTGCAGGAACACCAGGTCGGGGACTCGGCCGAGCATGCGTTTGCTGCGGGCGACCTGCCAGGCGATGTAGTCGGGCGCGAGGCAGTGCCCGTGCTCGGCATCCTCGGTGGACAGCGCGCCCGCACGCACGCCGAGGCGCCTGGCGCTCGGCGGGAGGAAGCCCACCTTCGTGGAGACCCGCATGTCAGGGTAAGCAGCCAGGGCCAGGGCCAGCGATGTCTCCGCCTGGCCGTTCTCGTAGTTGGGTGCGGTGTCCACCCAGTCGGCGCCACGGGAGGCGGCCATCAACGCGGCCTCGGCCACATCGAGACAGCGGTAGGTGCCCAGGCCCAGCCGTGCGGTCATCGCTCGCCCCCGATGGCGGCGACCTGGCCGTCGACCAGCTCCGTCACGACACCAACCGCCTGCGCGAGCGTGATGCCGGCGGCCTGTGCGAGATCGGCCAGTCGGTGACTCTCCCCGTCGGCGAGGAGCGTGAGCATCGGCTGGGCCTTGGCCGCGAACGTCCACTCCTCGCCGCCCGTGGTCAGCCGCACCGTGCCCTCCGGCCCGGCGGTGAGCGCGGGCCGCGTGGTGACGAGACACACCCGCAGGTCCGCGTTCGGCGGAGCCGTCGTGATGTACGGCAGAGACGGGACCAACCTGGCCCGCTCGGTGGCATCGCGAGCGGCGGAGAAGCGAGTGATCAGATCGGCACTCTCCAGTTCGGCCGCGACGAGCTTGCCGATCGTTTCGAGGAAGACGCGCTGCTCCTCGGCAGTTCCGAAGCGCGGAATGTCCGCCCGGATGGCCTCGTGGGCTCGCAGGACCTCCGACAACCAGGTGACCAGGTCAGCGCCTGTCGTGCTCTGCAGCCCGCACGTGACGTGCAGCGAGCGCTGGCCCTCGGAAGCGGCGACGGCGTGCCACCAGCCCCGGGGCAGGTAGAGCATGTCACCAGCGTTGAGCACCAGGTCGGCAATGGGTTCGTCCGGCGGCGGCTCGGGCATCTCGACGTCGCGGTGCAAGGGGACTGTGCGAGTCGGTCCGTAGATGCGCCAGCGCTTCGCGCCGTCGAGCTGGACGACCACCACGTCGTGGTCATCCCAGTGGACGCCGAAGCCCTCAGTGCTGGTCCACGAGGCGTACAGGTTGACCTGCACTCCTGTTCGCAGCCACCGCTCCAGTTAGGACGCCAGAGCTCCGATGCCGGGATGGAGCTCGTCTACGGCGTCCAGGACGAGCGTGGCCCCTTCGGCGAGCCTCTTGTGCAGCTCGGAGGGCTGGAGCTGGTGCCAGACGGTGCTGCGCCGGGTGGTGATCGGCCGGGAGTACGTGTGCGCGGGCACCTGCTCCCCGTTGGCGGCGAGGCGGAGGCGAGGGGCTTCGAACCGGTGGTGGGTCAGGATGGCGTTGAGGTCATCCCAGCTCATCAATCCGGCGATTGACGCGGCTTCACCGCGTGCGACCTTGAAGCTGCGGCCGAGCGTCTGGGCGAGGAAGTCATCCCCGCCCAGACGCTCAACCACCGAGAAGTGCTCGGCGGTCATCGTGATGCAGCCGTCAGTCGTTGGTGTCGGTGCGGCCGGTGGAGCCGCCGTCCGACGGCTGCTCGCCACGCGAGCGGGCCGCGGCGACCTTCGCGCGGGCGACCAGCAGGCCGTCGCCCTCCAACTCGGTGCTGCTCGTCAGGTTCTCGGGCATGAAGTCCTCCTTCGGAATCGCGGGGCAGGCCGACTGCCCAGCCCCGTCGTGGGTGCAGCGATGGGTCCGTTGCCAGGGCAAGCCGCTGGCAAGGAACCTCAGGTGCTTACGCCGCGTGGCTGTTGACCAGCGCGGCCACCCGCATCCCCCAAGCCCGCGTCGGGGCAGGAGGAAGTCTTGTCAGGCACTGGTTGGGACGACGTCCCGTGCCTTCGGGGCCGCGGCCCTCCCAGCGCGGTGAGTCGCTCGTCGCCCGAGACGGCGGCGGTGGTGCCGACCTCGAACCAGATCCGTTTGCCAGCAGGGTCCGGCTCGGCACCCCAGTTCGTTGCGAGCGCTGCCACCAGGAACAGCCCTCGCCCGTCGGTGGCGTCGAGATCGATCCCGCCGGCAGTCGGCAGTTCGTGGCCGACGTCCGTCACCTCGACGCGCAGCCGGTCACCGTCCCAGGACACGCACACGACGCACGGGGCGTCGGTGTGGGACACGGCGTTGGTGATCAGCTCGCTGGACAGCAACTCGACATCGCGGAGCGAGTCCTCCGCGAGCGGCAGGCCCCAACCGCGCACGGCCTGTATCACCCGCTGCCGGGCGTTCGGCACGGCCTCGGCGCTGGGCAGTACGCGAAAGCCGAACGGGGCGGGGGCGATGGCTTGGCGGGTGGCGACGGACATGAGTGCGGACCTTTCACCGGGACGAGGTCGGCAGCGGGCCGATTCGCGCCGGGATTCACCCGGCAGGTATCTACAGAACCGTCTCCAACGCGGGTGAACCAGAGCAGAATTGAGGCGGCAACGCGGCATCCGTGCTGCAAACCCGGGCATGACCTGGCCTGTTACGACTGCAGACGAACTGACGTACCTCTGGAGGACGCGGAGTGGCATCCAGGAGGTCCCGGCTGATCCAGCGCAGGGAGGCGGTCGGCCACACCCAGGAATCCCTGGCTGAAGCCCTCGATGTGGACCGTACGACCGTGGGGCGATGGGAGAGCGGTAGGGGTGCCCCACAGCCCTGGATGCGGCCGAAGCTCGCCCGCGCCCTGGAACTCTCGGTCGACCAGTTGGCCGACTTGCTGGCAGCACCCCTCGCAGCCGCCGAAGCAGTTCCACCGCCCAGCAGCGTCGGCGAGGTCGCGCCTCGTGTGCCTGCCCGGCGCACGGACCGCGACAACGATCTTGTAGTGGCCGTGGCAGCCGACTCGGCAGAGTCCGCGCTCTTCCTCCGCTTCGCGAGCGCGTCCAACGTGGATGACGCGCTGCTCGAGCAGATCGACGCGGACATTGCGAGGCTGGCATGGGGACTACGTGAGCAAGCCTGTATCCGAGCTCTTCCACGACATCGGAGCCCTCCGACGAGGAGTGTTCGACTTACTCCAAGGCCGCCAACACCCTTACCAGACAAGCCATCTCTACCTGCAGGCCGGACGCCTCTGCGGCCTGGCCACGCATGTCGCCCTCGACCTCGGCCAGTACGCAGCTGCGGCTACCCATTCGCGAACGGCCTGGCGCTGTGCGGAGTCGGCCGGCCACAACGGTCTCCGGGCCTGGATCCGATCGGTCCAGTCCCTGATCGCCTACTGGCAGCAGGACCACTGCCAGGCCGCCGAGCTGGCCAGAGCCGGGCTGCCGTACGCGGACAGCGGGACGATCGCAGCTCGTCTGCTCAGCCTCGAAGCGCGGGCCACTGCCGCGCTCGGCGACAGCGCGAGCGCGCTACGAGCTGTGGAAGCGGCTGCGGCGGTGCGGAGCACAGTAGCCGCCGTGGATCTTCCCGGCGTATTCACGTTTCCCGAGGCCAAGCAGTGGACCTACGCCGGCACCGCCCTCCTTGCCCTGGGCAGCCAGCGTCACGTGAACCGCGCTATCGAGGCGTCCTCCAGGGCCATCGCCCTGTACGAGTCCGCACCGCAGCAGGAACAGTCCTCCGGCGACCTGCTGGCCGCCCGCCTCGACCTCGCCAACGCCCACCTTGCCCACGGTGACCTCGACGGAGTGCAGGAGAAGCTCTCGGTGGTGCTGGACGCTGCACCGGACCGGCGAACAGCGAGCATCTCGACCCGCCTTCGGGCGCTGAGCACTCGTCTCGCCGAGCCCGCCTACGCAGGCTCCCCGATCGTCCTGAGTCTCCGTGAGAATGTCAGAGAAGCTTGCTCTCGACCCGCACTCACGAACCCTCCGGAGCTGCCACAGTGACGAGCAACACCGCACAGCAGGACGCAGCAGTCGCCGACAAGTCCATCCTCGCGAACAGCGCCTACGCCGACGGACGCCACCTGGCTGCCCGCCAGTCCATCTACCGGTGGCAGCAGCCGCAGTACGACCTGCCCGGGATCGTCGTCGAGGAGCTGGCCGGCACCCGCGGGACCGTGCTCGACGTCGGCTGCGGCAACGGCAAGTTCGTCAGTCGGCTGCACAAGGATCGCCCCGACCTCCGGGTCGTTGGGATGGATATCTCGGCGGGCATCCTCGCCGATGTCGAGAAGCCAGTCCTGGTGGGCGACGCCCAGGTCCTGCCGTTCGCTGACAACAGCGCCGACGCTCTACTGGCCGTGCACATGCTGTACCACGTGGCAGACATCGAGGCCACGATCAAGGAAATGGCCCGCGTCCTCCGGCCCGGTGGCGTGCTCATCGCCTCGACGAACAGTGACACCGACAAACGCGAACTCGACCAGCTCTGGGCCGGAGCCGCAGGCGACATCCTGGGTATCCCCGAAGGGCCAACGCGGGTCTCCCTCAGCTCACGCTTCTCCCTGGAGAAGGCCCCCAGCTATCTTGGGGCGGCGTTCGGGGATATCCAGATCCGGGAGCTGCCCGGCACCATCGTGGTCACGGACCCCGCCCCGATCGTGGCGCACATGGCCTCGTACGAAGCCTGGGCCGAGCAGTGTGATGTCCCTTTCAGAGAAACGGTCACGCGGGCGAACGACCTCGTGGCTGCCATCATCGCGGATGAAGGATCGTTCGAGATCACATGCCTTGGTGGCATCCTGATCTGCCGGCCATGAAGCTGACCCGCACGTTGCGCAGACTCAGATGGTCGGGCTCTTGCTATGTCTCCTTCTCCTAGGAGTTCAGCCCGTGCCAGGTGCCCAAGATGTCTTGCGCAGGCGCAAAGAGAGCCGTCACTGGTCGGTTGCACGGTACTGTTGCCATCGCAGAGGAATGAAGATCTGACATCGCCTCCCGAGGTGTGCAGGAAACTTCATAAATAGGAAACGTAGGCATAAGTAATCATCGATCGATCGGCGGCTCTCCATGCTAACAAGGCTTGAGGTGGATGGGTTCAAGAATCTCATCGATCTCAAAATTGAGCTCGGCCCCTTCACCTGCATTGCAGGGGAAAACGGTACCGGAAAGTCCAATGTCTTCGATGCGATCCAGTTCCTCAGCTTGCTTGCAGATAAGTCCATGATGGACGCCGCTCAAGAAGTTCGGGGGGTTCGCGGGGAGCGCCTTGGCGATCCGCGAGACCTCTTCTGGAACGGATATGCGCCAGGATCTCACAAGATGAGGTTCGCCGCGGAAATGATTGTTCCGGCCGAGGTGGAAGACGATTTTGGCCGTCAGGCGAAGCCTACCACGACATTTCTCCGATATGAGCTCGAGCTTGGATATCAGCCTCCTCATGGGATCGAGAAAATCGGGCGTCTAACACTTCTCAGTGAGAGTCTGAGGCATATCAAGCAGGGAGATGCGCGTAGCCATATGCGTTTCCCGCACAGTGCCTCAAGATTCCGCAATGAAGTTGTCAGGGGCCGTCGAAGCGGCGCGGCCTATATCTCCACGACTCGAGATCCTAGTGGAGAACCGATCATCAACATTCATCAGGACGGCGGAAGTCGGGGGCAGCCTAAGCCGGCAGCAGCCTCGCGGGCCCCCGCCACCCTGGTTTCGACGGTCACAAGTAGTGACGACCAGACTATCCTTGCAGCTCGGCGAGAAATGCAGTCATGGCGCAGGTTGGCGCTAGAGCCCTCTGCTCTGCGTAGTGCGGATCGGTATGTGGGGTCGCGCTCCATGGGCTCAGACGGACTTCACCTGCCCGCGACTCTCTTCAGGATTGCTCATAAGATTTCACCGAACGATCCCGAGCGCGTTTACGCGCGAACGGCTGGCAGGCTGGCTGATTTGGCAGGCCTGGGAGTCAGCAGCCTGGAGGTCGTCGAAGATGACGTGCGGGAGCTGTTGACCGTGCAGCTCCGTGAAACGAGCGGTCTGGTGCTGCCTGCAAGAAGCCTCTCCGAGGGGACCTTGCGCTTCTTGGCGCTGTGTGTGCTGCTTGAGGACCCCGACGTTCGGGGATTGACCTGCATGGAAGAGCCTGAGAATGGCATCCACCCGGCCAATCTTGAAGTTATGGTGGAGCTGGTCCGAGACCTGGCAGTTGACCCATTTGAGGCCCCTGGGGACGATAATCCATTCCGGCAGGTTCTCATTAATACGCATTCTCCAGGGATTGTTCAACTTGTGAGGTCTGAGGATCTGCTCTTTGCGGATACGTCCGCATTTCTGACCAAGGCGGGAGAAGTGGGCCGCGGGTTGCGGCTGCGTCCTCTTGTGGATACGTGGCGTGCAGAAGGCTCAGGTGGGGAGTATGTCACTAAAGCCGATATTTTGCCATATCTGACAACGCCGCCAGGCGCTCAACTTAAGCTGGACTGGGGCGCCGCATGAGCACTCGAGTGCTTTATCTCTGTGAAGGCAGCAGCGATCACGGGATCTCTCTGCACATCGAGAGAATTGCTGCAGAAGAAGGCGTGGCAACAGTGCTCACGGTGCCGGATTTCAACCTACTTCCAGTAAAGCCGGGGTCGTCTGTTTCGGCGAAGCTGCGCGCTGCGAAGGAGCTCGGTGGAGATTACGACCTCGTAGTGGTGCACCGAGATTCGGACAGAGATGGCCCCGAGGCTCGTAGGCGAGAGATCGAGAACGCGATTGCCGAATCGTGGCCCGAATTGCCGCATATCCCGGCAATCCCTGTCAGAATGCTTGAAGCATGGCTGCTGCTGGACGAGCAGGCCATTCGGCAGGTGGCGCAAAATCCCAAGGGGCGAGTACGGCTGAATCTTCCCAAGCCGGCAAATGTAGAAGCGATCGCTGACCCCAAAGCGAAGCTCAAGGATACCCTGGCGCTTGCCAGCGAGCTTCAGGGCGCGCGCCTCCAGAAGTTTCAGGCGAGGTTTTCTCAAAATCGGGCACGACTTCTTGAGATGCTTGATCCGAACGGGGCTGTGAGTCGGGTCCCTTCATGGGAAACGTTCACCAAGGACTTGCGCGAGGCGTTCAGAGGGCGTGGTTAGTCGAGTAAACGCCAGCAAGAAGGATATTCCCGAGTCGACAGATCAGGTCCCGATCTCTGTCGCAGGACCGGTCACGGCGGGGCTTTAGGGACAATTGGGCAGGCCATGTCCATCGGATGTCATTGGCATGCCACGGTCTCCGCTGGGAGCTAATGGATCCTGCCAGAGAGGCGTCCTCCTAGGGGCGTGCGTGAGCGATGCGTGAGCGGACGGGGTGGCAGAGGCCCGCCCGAGGTGGACTGCGAAAGCCGTTGCGTGGCGCTGACCTGCAGGTTCAGCGCCACGCGGCATTAGGCATCACGTCCCGTCAGGATCCCGGGTTCGTCTTGTAAAGCGGGGGTCGTCGGTTCGAACCCGACAGGGGGCTCGGCGGCGGAGACGCCGGAAGGGCCAGCTCACCGGGGTGATCCGGTGGGGCTGGCCCTTCGTCGTTGGTGGAAAAAGCGGCGGGGCCGGCGCGCCCCGCGCGGCGCCGGGGCCCCCCCGGGTGATAACCCCGGAAGTGGGCGGGGGGCGCGGTCTTGACAGATAGTTATATCAC